>CAZVLI010000173.1:0-7528 GCA_964627965.1 uncultured Rhodospirillales bacterium | reverse complement strand
ACCGGCTCGCTCGTCAAACTCAATCTCTACCACGGCCCCAGCGCCGGGTTCTTCTCGATACCGCCGATCGGCGCCGGCGTGTGGATCGAGTTCGAAGGCGGCGACGTGTCGCGGCCGATCTGGGTCGGCTGCTACTGGGGCGCCGCCGAGCCGCCGATGACACCGCCGGCCAGCGCGCCGGGCGACCCGATGGTGAAGACCTGGCGTTCCGACCTCGGCCTCACGACCTCGTTCGACGACACCGCGCAGAAGATCACGGTTTCGGATGCCACGGCGACGAACCAGGTCGTCATCGACGTGCTGACCGGCACAGTCACGATCAAGGGCCTCGCGCGCGTGGTGACCGACGCGCCGCTGGTGCAGGAAGGCAGCGCGGCCGCCGCCCACCCGGCGGTGTTCGGCGACCAGCTCATGACCTACCTCACCCAACTCGTCACCACGTTCAACACGCATGTGCATCCCGGCGAGATGGCGGCCGGCATCCTGCCCGTCGTGCCGACGCCGCCAGTGGCGCCGATGATGCCGCCGACGCCCGCCCTGATCTCCGTCAAAGTGTTGCTGGAGTAGACGCCATGGCGATCAAGACCGGCGACCTCGGCGTTCCCGGGCATTTCACCGGCTCGATGGCCGAGGAGATCGAGATCGAGCTGAACCGCCTGCTCAGCAACGACGGCCTGCCGACGCTGCCCAACGACGACAGCCAGGAAACCCGCGACCGGCGGCGGCTGTTCGTCGCCATCGCGCGCGGCGTCGTCCGGCATCTGGCGGAGAACAACGACGCGTTGACGACCGACATCGGCAGCGGCACGGACCGCCAGCTGCAGTTCGACATCGACGATTTGCCGGGGCTCTGAGGTCATGGTCGCCTACGCCGGATATCTCGACTTCCCGTTCAGCATCGACCATCGCGGCCGCACGGCGACGACCGACGTCGACGATCACATCCGCGACCTCATCCTACAGGTGCTGTTCACCAGCCCCGGCGAACGGGTCAACCGCCCCGAATTCGGCTGCGGCGTGAAGCAGCTCGTGTTCCAGCCCAACTCAGACGCACTGGCGGCGGCGACGCAGCAACTGATCCAGGGCGCGCTGCTGCGCTGGCTCGAAGCTGTGATCATCGTCGAGGCCGTGCAGGTCGAAGCCAGGGAGGCGACGCTGGAGATCACCATCGCCTATCTGCGGCGCGACACGGGCGAGCGCGAGAACGTGCGGGTCAGCACCGACCTGGCGAGCGCGGGGTAGCGGCCATGGCGATTTCACGCTCGGGTCTCATCTGGTGCGAGGACGAACGCCGGCGCGCCGACCTGCGCCCGGTGGCGCATCCCCTGAACGGGCTCGACTATGTCGAGTACTTCCAGGACGACCTCGCGCCGGTCGGCCAGCAGTTCCGCCTCGAGGCCGCTTTTCTGAAACCGCCGCCGGCCGCGCTTGTCGGCGACCCCGGCGCTTTCGCCGTGGAGGGCGGCGTCAGGATCGTCGACGTGCGGGTGCTGGACGTGATCGCGCACCCGACCGATCCTCTGCGCCTGATCGTCTACGTCGACCGCGCCGGCGACTTCTCGCTCTACCGCCTGGTCGTGGCGCACGCGCAGATCGACGAGGAACTGAGCGAGGCGACCTTCTCGTTCAAGGCAGCCTGTCCCAGCGAGTTCGATTGCCTGCGGCAGATCATCTGCGCCGAGGACGAGCTCGACGAGCCGCAGCTCGATTATCTCGCCAAGGATTACCAGTCGCTCCGGCGCCTGATGGTCGACCTGATCGCCGAGCGCAACCCGGACTGGCGCGAGCGCCTACCCGCCGATCTCGGTATGGCGCTGGTCGAACTCTTCGCCTACGCCGGCGACTACCTGTCCTACCAGCAGGATGCGGCGGTCTCGACCGAGGCGTTCCTCGACACCTGCCTGCATCGCATCTCGGCTCGTCGCCACGGGCTCCTCATCGACTATCGGATGCATAACGGCCGCAACGCGGCCGGCTTCGTGCACTTCCGCGCGACCGCCGGCACCGCCGGCGTCGTGCCCCAGGGCGCCCAGCTGACAACCCGGGTTGGCGTGCCGCTGATCGGACAGGCGACGGCGCCGGGGACGGTCATCGCCCTGGGCACGGCGGACTTCGATGCCGATCCAGCGCTGGCGCAAACGCTGGTTTACGAAACGGCCACGCGGGCCGACGTCGACGCCGACCACAACGCGCTGCGCATTCACAGCTGGGGCAACGCCGACTGCTGCCTCGCCAAGGGTGCGACCGAAGCCTTCCTCTATCGTCTCAACGACGATGCCGACCCCCAGGCCTTCGCGCCGCAGCTTCAGGTCGGTGCGTATCTGCTGCTCGAAGAAGTCGCCAGCCCGCTGACCGGGCTTGCGGCCGACCGC
Source organism: uncultured Rhodospirillales bacterium (assembly GCA_964627965.1). Classification (GTDB taxonomy): domain Bacteria; phylum Pseudomonadota; class Alphaproteobacteria; genus JAVKFY01. Next base: position 5,156 of record CAZVLI010000173.1, on the reverse strand, counting down.
GATCCGGCGCGACGGCAGGTCGTTCGGATCACCGAGGTCGAGACGACGCAGGACGCCGCCTATTCCAATGTGTTGACCGGCGGCGAGCTCACGCCGCTCGCGAATGCCGGCGACCCGACCTTGCCGCTGCAGCGCGTGCAGTGGCGCGAAGAGGACGCGCTGGCCTTCACGCCCTGTCTGTCGGCCGAGACGCCGGAGGCCGGCCGGATCGACCCGGTGTCAGTAGCTCGCGGCAACATCGCTCCGGTCGATCACGGGCGCACGGTTGTCGAGGCGCTGGCGCCACCCGCGCCCGGTCGCGGCCGCTGGCCGATCGCCACGCTCAAGCTGCCGAAGGCACCGGTGGTGTTCCACGCCGCACCGGTCGATCCCGACTACGCCAGCGACGGCCGCGTGATCGGCGGGCGCCACGAGCTCTTCACCGAGGCATCGAAGACGACGGCCGCCGCGCTGCTCGACGTCGCCTTCGACAACGGCGACAGCGAGCGCTGGGTCCCGGTCCCGAACCTGCTCGACAGCGATGCCTACAACCAGCATTTCGTCGCCGAGATCGACAATGCCGGCGAGGCGATCCTGCGCTTCGGCGACGATCAATACGGCAAGCGGCCGACCGAGGTTGCCTCAGTACAGGCGCGCTACCGGATCGGCAGCGGCCGTGCCGGCAATGTCGGCGCCGGATCGCTTGTGCACATCGTCGAACCTGACGCGACGCTGCTGACCGATCCAGAGCATCCGGACGCAGGGCCCGAGACCTTCGCCGCCATCGACGCGGTCTACCAGCCGCTAGCGATGCGTCTGGGACAGGACCTGGAAACCATCGACGAGGTTCGTGAGCTGGCGCCGGAAGCCTTCCGGGCCGAGCAGTTCCGCGCCGTCACAGAGGCCGACTGGGCGGCGGCGGCACTGAAGGCGCCAGGCGTCGCCGCGGCAAAGGCACGGTTCCGCTGGACCGGAAGCTGGCACACCGTCTTCGTGGCGATCCAGCCCGAGGATGAGGCTAACCTGACGCGGCTACCGGGCGGCGCCGTCGTCCTCGAAGATCGCTTCGCGGCGGACGTCACCGCCTTCCTGAAGCGCTACAAGCTCGCCGGCTACGATCTGCGCGTGCGGGCCGCCGACTACGTGCCGCTGGAGATCGACATCGAGATCTGCATCGCACGCGGTCACTTCCGCGGCGAGGTGCTGCAGGAGGTCGCGCTGCGGCTGTCGAACCAGACCTACGCGCCGGGCAAGAACGGCTTCTTCCATCCGCTGGCTTTCAGCTTCGGCGAGCCGGTCTACCTGTCGCGGCTGGTCGCCGCCGTCGAGGCAGTCGAAGGCGTGAGCTCGACCAGGGTGACCTTGTTCAAGCGCTACTGGGAGATCGAGGGCGACGAGCTGGAGCGCGGCGTGATTGAGATGGGCGACTTCGAAATCGCCCTGTTGTCGAACGACCCGAGCTTGGCGGAACAGGGCGTGCTGCGACTGACCGCCGTCGGGGACCACTAGCAAGGAGACCGTCAGCGCGTCGCATTCGCGTGACCATTTTCGTCGGATAAATGCCCTTTGCGTGCACCTCGCAGACATGGTCGGCTCGATGCAGGAGGTGGTGCGCAATTCGAACCGGCTGACAGTGGCGGCGTTTGTGGGAGCCACCGACAGCTTCTTGCCGAACGACGGTCGACCGGGGTCGTCGGCGTGATCTGAGGTCGCTTGCGCCAGCCTCCGTGAGGGACTGGGGCCGAGGAGCTAGACCATGGCACTGCCCCCAATGCCCGCGTTCTGCCGTTGTTGCGAGCCGCCGGTGAGCGCGGCGCCCAGCATCGGCAACCGTCCGGGCTTGGCCAGCATCAACTACCGGAGCGGCAGCTTCGCCCAGCTCCGCCAGGCGATGCTGCTCGACATCGCGCGTCATCCCGAACTCGTCGCGCTGACCACGCGCGAGAGCGACGACTACGCGATCACCCTGATCGAGCTGTTCGCGGCGGTCGGCGACGTGCTGACCTTCTACAACGAACGCATCGCCAACGAGCTGTACCTGCGCACGGCGATCGAGCGGGACTCGGTGCTACGTCTGCTACGACTGATCGGCTATCGCCTGCGGCCCGGGCTCGCGGCCGAGGCCTGGCTCGACTTCACGCTCGATGACGGCGCCCAGACCTTCATCCGCGAGGGGCTGAAGGTCATGAGCGTGCCGGCCCAGGACGAGAAGCCGCAGTTCTTCGAGACGGTCGAGGAGCTGAATGCCGACTGGCGCCTCAATGCCCTGCCGGTCTTCGTGCCGCCCGCGCCCGTCAATGCGTTCCGGCAGGGCGCGACGAGCGGCCCGCTCACACAGCGTCCCGACCCGCTATCCGGCGGCGACGCGCTGGTCTTCTTCACGATGTTCGGGGTCGAGGAGAAGGTCGTGGACGCCGTCAAGCAGGCGCGCGATGGCGAGCATCTCGCCTTCTCGCCCGCCGTCCAGAATGACGGCGCCTGGCCGGAAGTCACCGGTGCCGCCAAAGTCCGTCGCCAGATCGGCTTCTTCGGCAACGCCGCGCCGCAGACCTACCAGGAGTACCTGACCGACCCGACGATCCCGCCACAGAACCGTTGGGTGACGCGCACCGCCGGCACGTCGCCTTACACCGTCAACTTCCCGGCCGGCACCAGCAGCTATCCGCTCGAACGCAAGTTCGACGATCTGAAGCCGGGCGCCCGCCTGCTGGTCGATCGCGGGCCTGGCGCCATTCCGCCACTGGTGAGCGCCAGCGTCGTCGCCACCGAGGACAAGCCGGCCAGCGTCGGTCAACTGGAAGACACGGTCACCCACGCCACCCTGGAGCGGACGGTGTTCGGTCGCCAGGCCGCCCTGGTCGGCCTCGACGGCACGCGCGAGGTGATGGGCCGAAGCGACGTGCGCAGCGCCATGTCGCTCAACCTCTCCACCGGCGCCGACTGGCTCGACCTCGGCGCCATGCCGGTCTCCGCCGTGCCTGCCGCGGTGTCGCCCACATCGGGGCAGACGATGGTCTTCGTCCGCGACAATGTCGGCAAGCTGCGCCTCAACACTCGCAACGGCGCGAGTTGGCTCGGCTGGTCCAATCTGGGCGGCATCCTGACCACCGCGCCCGCCGCTGCATCGGACACGCCGGGCCGCACCTTCGTCTTCGCCCGTGGCCTCGACCTCGGCCTCTGGGTGCGCGTGCTGACGACGGCGGCACTCGACATCTGGCGCCCGTTGTTCGGGCGGCTGACCTCGCGCCCCGCGCCGGTATCGTCGGGCGCCGGGCAGATGGCGGTGTTCGCGCGCGGCCCGGACCGCGCCCTGTGGGTCAAGTCCTGGAACGGCGTCGACGTCGGCAACGCCGGCTGGGAATCCTGGACCTCGTTGGAAGGCACGCTTGCCTCCGAGCCGGCCGCCGCCACCACCGGCACAGGCAAGTTCGACGTCGTCGCGCTCGACGACGACGGCGGCGTGATCCATCGACGCCGGGTCGACGGCGCCTGGCAGGACTGGTTCGACCTGGATGGCGAAGCGCAGGGCGAGCCCGCCATCGTCGCCATCGATGGCAGCGACCGCGTCGAAGTCTACGTTCGTGGCCGCGACGACCAGCTCTGGACCCGGGCCCGCAGCGGCGACAACTGGGAACCCTGGACCCCTCTCGGCGGCGTTCTCGCGTCCAGTCCGTCGGTCTCGCACGGATCGGGCGTGACGGTCGTGGCCGTCGAGGGTCAGGACGGACGCCTCAACGTTCGCGAGCGGACCGGCGCGGGCTGGGGCGGATGGCAGACGCCTGGTGGCGGGCTGGGCGCCATCGCCGACCGTCGGAGCACCCGCATCTACGAACTCGTCTCGCCCGAGATACGGTTCCGCGACTACGCGCTGGGTGAGCGGGTCGCGGGCGGCCGTGTCGCCGCCCGCATGATCGACGCGCCGGGACTCGACGCGATCGACAAGGACCGTCGCATCGTCCTGACCGACGGCACGCAGCGGCACCTGGCGACCGTCACCGCGACGCGGCCGATCGCATCGGAACTGGGTGGCGCGGCCGACCACCTGGTGGTCGAGTTCACGCCGCCGCCGCCAAAGCCCCTGGTCGATCCGGTGCTGCGCGGCAACCTGGCGAATGCCAGCCACGGCGAGACGCAAGGCGTGCAGAACCCTGAGACGGGGCGCATTTCTGAGGTGCTCGGCAATGGCGACGCCACCGTCCCGTTCCAGAGCTTCAAGCTGGCGAAGTCGCCGCTGACCTATCGCGCCAGCGAGACCAACCTCGCCGGCGTCGCCGAACTCGACGTCCGCGTGTCGAACGAAAGTTGGACCGAAGTCCCGAGCCTGTTCGGGCGCCGGCCGCACGAGCGGGTCTACACGGCGCGCCAGAACGATACCGGCGAGACGACGATCACCTTCGGCGACGGCAAGACCGGCGCGCGCGTGAAGTCCGGCGCGGCAAACGTGGAGGCCGGCTATCGCGTAGGTTCCGGCCTCGTTGGGCGCCTGAAGGCCGGGCAGCTCTCGATCCCGCTGGAGCGGCCGGTCGGCCTGCGCGACGTCAGCAATCCGTTCGACGCCGAGGGCGGTGCCGATCCGGAGGCCCGCGACAAGGCACGCGCCGCCGGCCCCGCCTCGGTACGTACATTCGGCCGCGCGGTCTCGTTGCAGGATTTCGAGTGGCTCGCGCTGTCGTCCCCGCTGGTGGCGAAGGCCAGCGCGCGCTGGGTCTGGCGCGGACTGGAGAAGGCCGTCCACCTGACCGTCGCCGGCGAACTGGGCGATGCCTTCACCGCCGACGGCCTCAAGGAACTGCGGGCCGGGCTCGACGCGGCGCGCGACCCGAACCGCGCCTTGCTGCTCGCCGATTACTGCCCGGTGCCGGTCCAGGTCTCCGCACAGGTGTTGCGCGATCCCGCATACACTAAGGACGATGTCGAGCGCTGGGCCCGTGCGGCCCTGGAGGACTTCTTCGCCTTCGAAACTGCCTCGCTCGGCCAGCCGTTGCACGCTAGCAACATACTGACCCTGCTCCAGGGAGTGACAGGCGTGGCCGCCGTCGATTTGAACGTCTTCCACTTCGCCGACTACAGCGACCTGAGCGCGGCGGCGCTCGCCCTGCGCCTGGCGAATGCGGATCCGGTTCAGGAACACCTGCTGGTGCAGCCGGCCCGGCCGAAGCCCGTCGATCCCGCCGACA
>CAZVLI010000172.1:0-7534 GCA_964627965.1 uncultured Rhodospirillales bacterium | reverse complement strand
GTTCGCCGCCCGGACCCGACCGTTGCGCGAAGGTATGGAGGACGGTGCCGCCAGCGCCTTTCTCAGCGGCCTGTTGATCGGCCATGAGGTCGCCGCCTTGGCCGGCGATGCCGCGCAGGTGACGCTGGTCGGCGAGCCGGCGCTGTGTCGGCTCTACGAGATCGCGCTCGCTGCGCGGCGCATCGCTGTCACCACGGTCGATGCCGAGACCGCGACGGTCGCGGGCCTCAGCGCGCTGGCGGCGATGGCATGAGCGCTTTGCGCGACGCCCTGGAACGATGCCCGCTGGTGGCGATCCTGCGCGGCATCGCGCCGGACGAGGCCGTGCCGGTCGCCGAGGCACTGCACGGTGCCGGCTTTGCCATCGTCGAGGTGCCGCTGAACTCGCCGGATCCGTTCGACTCCATCGCCCGCATCGCCGCGGCGCTTGGCGACGAGATGCTGGTCGGCGCCGGCACGGTGATGAGCCCGGCGGACGTCGAGCGCATCGCCGCCGCCGGCGGCCGTCTGATCGTGATGCCGCACTTCGATGCCGACGTGGTCACGGCGGCGAAGGGCAGGGGCCTGATGGCCGCGCCCGGCGTCGCCACGCCGTCGGAGGCCTTCGCGGCGCTGAAGGCCGGCGCCGACGCCTTGAAGCTGTTCCCGGCGCAATCGCTGCCGCCGTCCGTCCTGTCCGCCTGGGGCGCCGTGCTGCCGCAGGGCACGCTGACCATGCCGGTCGGCGGCATCCATGCCGGCAACCTGGCCGACTACTGGTCTGCCGGCGCGCGCGGCTTCGGGATCGGCTCCAACCTCTACAAGCCCGGCAAGTCGGTGGCCGACGTTGCCGCCACCGCTGCCGAACTGGTCGCGGCGGCTAGCTCTCTCGCATAACCGAGGCGATCTCGTCGCCGAGCAGTTCCGGCTCGTCGAACGCCTCCAGCGCGGCGACGTGCGCCGGCAGGTCGGCCATGAAGAACTGGCCGGCGATGCCGCGCGCCAGCCGTTCCGCGCCTTGGGTCACGGACGGGATGTCGCCGGCGACCATGCCGTGGCTCAGGAGCGCGGCCTGGTTGAAGCAGTGCAGATTGGCGAGCTGCGGTATCCGGCCGGGGTGCCTTTCGTGAAACTCGAAGGCGCCGCCGAGCTCCGGATGGTTCAGGAAATCGCCCACCGCGTCCGGCCAGTCCGGCCCGATATTGCCGTCGCGGAACGTGCGGATCTCGCTGGAAATGTTGGCCAGTTCCGCCGGCCGGGTGACGTCGATCTCGAAGCCCGTCGCCAGGATCACGTGGTCGACGGTGAACTCGCCCTTCGGCGTTTCGATGCGCACCGTATCGTCCGCCGCCGTCGCCGAGTCCCACGGCGCGCCGAGATGCGCGTGGTAGCCGTCGTGGGCGGCCAATCGCTGCACCGACTCGCGTGGCGCTGCGACGCCGAAGCCGAAGGCGTAGTTCAGGATGTGCCAGCGCTCCGCCAGCGTCAGGCGCGGAAAGCCGTGCACGAAGCCGCTGTAGACGATGCCCTTGAACTTGTTGATGCGTGGCCAGTCAATCCGGCGGATGAAGTGGCGGACTTCGGCCGCACCGGCCTCCAGCGCGGCCGCCGCGTTGTCGCAGGCCGAGGCACCGCCGCCCAGCACCGCCACCCGCTTGCCTTTCAAGGCCGCGAAATCGATGTCGTCGCGGGTGTGCGAGCACAGCGATGCCGGCAATCCGGCGGCGACTTTCGGGATACGGTTGCCGCCAAGCGCGTCACGGCCGTTGGCCAGGATCACCTTGCGCGCCGGAAAGCGGCCGGCCCCGTCGGTCTCCACCCACCAGAACCCGTCGTCGGGCGTCAGCGCCGTCAGCGCGACGCCGTTCTCGACCTCGATGCCCAGCGCCTTGCGGTACCAGACCAGGTAGTCCATCCACTGCTCGCGCGGGATGCGCCCGGACTGCTCCCAGGCCTCGGCGCCCCACTGTGCCTCGAACCAGGCGCGAAAGGTGAGCGAGGCCATGCCCATCGCCGGCCCGGTCAGGTGCTTCGGCGAGCGCAACGTGCGCATCCGCGCGTAGGTGACCCACGGCCCCTCGCGGCCGGCCGGCGAGGCATCGATCTGGCGGATGTTCGAGATGCCCTCGCGCTTCAGGGCGAAGGCGGCGGTGAGCCCGCACATGCCGGCGCCGACGATGCACACGTCCGCCATCGTCTGGCCGTCCGGCCCGTTCTTCGGTTGCACCCAGTTGACCGGCGGAAAGTTCAGGTAGTCGAGGTCTCGCGCCAGTCGCCGTTCCAGCGCCGCCAGACCTATGGGTTCGGTTGTTTCCATGGGCGCAAACTGCCGATGGCGTGGCGGCCGGTCAACTGTCCGTGAGTAGTTCAGGTAGTGGTGATTCAGGCGATGGCGACGTCGTGCACCACGGCGGCGAAATGGCATGCCGCCGCCGCCAGGACGCAGCCGTGCCAGATCGCGGTCTGGTACGGCAGCCGCTCCCACAGATGGAAGACGACGCCGGCGCTGTACAGCACGCCACCGGTCAGCAGGAGCACCAGCCCGGCGACTGAGACGGCGTCGAGCAGCGGCTCGATCGCGACCGCGATGGTCCAGCCGAGAAGCAGGTAGGCGACGATCGACGCGCGCTCGAATCGGCCGGGCATGGCCAGTTTCACGCCGGCGCCGATCAGCGCGACGGACCAGACGAAGATTAGCAGGCCGTGGCCCCAGTCGCCGCCGATGGCGGTGAGCGCGAAGGGCGTGTAGCTGCCGGCGATCATCAGGAAGATCGCAGCGTGGTCGAAGCGCCGGAACAGCGCCCGCCGCGCCGGATCGCGCGTCAGGTTGTAAAGCGCGGAGCAGCCGAACATCGAGATCATGCCGCCGACATAGACGACCAGCCCGACCAGCACCTCCGGATCGGCGCTCGGCAGGGCGACGGCGGCCAGCGCCACCAGGGCGCCGAACACGAAGCCCAGCCCCAGGATATGCAGAACCATGTCCGCCATCAGTTCAGACGAACTGTGTTCGCGGATCCATTTCTCAGCCTTGGTCATGGCGCGGAGCATGAACGGGCCGGCGGGTGCCCGCAAGCCAATCCGCCGCACCCGCCGTTTACTAATGATTCACCCTTCGCTGAGCACTCTGTGCGCGGGGTCCTGGTACCAGAGTAGCGGTCGTAGTTGCATGAAACTGACGCGGCGTTTTGCGTTGATCGCAGGCGCGATCATCCTGGCGATCTGCGTCGGGCTCGGGTGGTACGGGGGCCAGCGCGCCGAGCGCGACATCGTGGTCGCGGCCGAACGCTACAGCGTCACCTTCGCCAAGTTGCTGTCGAACAGCTTGTGGAATCGCTACGGCGACACCCTGCTGCATGAGCAGCCGACGAGCAGCGATGACCCCCGCTTGCTGCTGATCGACTTCGACATCCGCGAACTGCTGGCTGACATCCCCGTCGGCAAGATCAAGATCTACGGGCTCGACGGCCGGGTCGTGTATTCAACAACGCTCGCGGAGATCGGTGTCGACAAGTCGGCCAACGAGGGGGTCCGCACCGCCATCGCCGGCGGCGTGCTGAGCGCCCTGCAATACAAGGACACCTTCAACGCCATCGAGGGCGAGATGACAGCCCGCGACGTGCTGGAGACGTACGTCGCGATCGGCGGCGCGGAAGGTGACGTCGAGGGCGTCATGGAGGTCTACTACGACCTCACCCCGGTTCTGGCGCAGATGCACCGGGCACAGATCGAGAAGTGGGCGGTGACGGGCGCCGCACTCGCGATGCTGCTCGGATTGCTCACCCTGTTCGTCTGGCGCAGCGAACTTGCCCTGGTGCGTGCCAAGGGCCTCGCCTACGAGGCCATGCAGGAGGCCGACAAGGCACAGTTGCGCGAGCGCATGAAGAGCGAGTTCCTGGCCAACATCAGCCATGAATTGCGCTCGCCGATGAACGCCATTCTCGGTTTCGCCCAGGTGATTCAGAGCCGCGTGTTCGGGCCCATGCAGCCTGAACGCTACGAGAGCTACGTCAACGACATCGTCGACAGCGGCAGCTACCTGCTGCGCACCATCGACGACATCCTCGACATGGCGAAGATCGAGTCCAAGGAGGTCGACCTGATGCCGACCACCGTCGACCTCGGCGACCTCCTGCACCGCTGCGTGCGGCAGGTCGGCCATGCCTTCCGGCGGCCGGACGTGGAACTCTCAGTCGACGCCCCGGGGCCGGCGACATACGTGCTGGCCGACGAGAACCGCCTGCGCCAGGCGATCGCCAACGTCGTCTCCAACGCGGTCAAGTTCACCCGCGGCGAGGGGCGCGTGTCGGTGAAGCTGCGGCGCGACGGCAACGGCGCGATCAAGCTGCGCATCATCGACAACGGAATCGGCATCGAGGCCGACAAGCTGGCGACGGTCCTGACGCCATTCGGCCAGGCCGCCGGTGCCTACGCGCGCGAGACCGGGGGTATCGGTCTCGGCCTGCCGATCGCCCGCGCGCTGATCGAGATGCACGATGGCGAGCTCGCCATCGACAGCGTGCCGGGACAGGGCACGACAGTCACCATCACCTTGCCGGCCGCGAGAGTGATCGGCAGCGGCAATTCGGTCGTCAGCCTGGTCGAGACCGTTCGGGCGGCCTGATCAGGTCCCGACCCGCATCGGCTCGACCAGCCCGCGGAGGGTGGCGAGGACCGACAGCGGGGTGAGGCGTCCGGTGCGCGGGTTCTCCGCCGACGGCACGTTCTCGATCGTCATGGTGAAGCGCGCCGCGTCGGCCTCGACGATCACCGTGTGCGTGTTCCGGTCGACCGTGGGATCGGCCCAGATCTCTACCGTCGTCTTGTCTGGTCCGACCCCGGCCAGCGATAGCGCCGCGCCGACATTGATGTTGGCCGGGAAGCCGGCCGCCGCCTCGCGTGCGCTGCCCTGAAACACCCGTGTCGGCTCGTGGATCGCGGCCAGGTCGATCTTGTTGTTTTCAATATGCGGCGCGCCGGCGAGCCCGCCCGGCGGCTTACGTGTCGACAGCGTGATCGACTCCACCGGCCCCTGCGCCGCCGCCCGCACCGCGTCCAGCCCCAGCAACGCGCCCGTCGGCACCACGATCTGCGCCCCGGTCTCCGCCGCCCGGTCGACCAGCTCCATCCGGCTCAGCATGGCGCCGCAGGACAGCGGCAGGAAGATACGCCCAGCCTCGATCGCCGGCCGCGCGACGTCGTCGAACACCGCCGCCGGCGCGCACTCGACCACCACGTCGGCCTGCGCCATGTCGGCCAGCGAGCCGACCGGCACCGGAGTCTTCAGCGTCGCGATCTTCTCTTCCGCCGCCGCGCGGTTGTTGGCCGATACCGCGACCAGCCGCAGTCCGGCGATCCCGGCGTCCAGCGCCCGGGCCACGGGCCAGCCGATGGCGCCCAGCCCGCCGATGGATACCGTCAGTTCTCGCATTGGCAGCCTCCCACGCCCCGCCTAAGATCGGAGCACAATAACGATGAGGATGCGTCATGGGCTACGAGTTGATCTCGGTAAAGCCGATCTCGCCGGCGCTTGGCGCCGAGATTTCCGGTGTCGACCTGCGCGAACCGCTGGGCAACCAGGCCTTTCAGGAGATTCACGACGCGCTGATGGCGCATCAGGTAATCTTCTTCCGCGACCAGGACATCACGCCGGACCAGCACATCGCCTTCGGCAAGGCGTTCGGCGAACTGCAGGTTCATCCGTTCGCGCCGCGCCTCGACGACCATCCCGAAGTGCTGGTCATCGAGAATGACGAGGCGCGGCCGTCGAAGATCAACCAGTGGCACACCGACGTCACCTTTATGGCCGAGCCGCCGCTGGGCTCGATCCTGCACGCGCAGGTGATGCCCGAAGTCGGCGGCGACACCATGTGGGCCTCGATGTACCTGGCCTATGACGGCCTGTCGCCGACCATGCAGCGGATGCTCGACGGCCTGGTGGCGATCCACGACTTCAGCCGCACCTTCGGCAACCGGATCCTGCATCAGCCCGACGGCTGGGAGAAGCTGCAGAAGGCCAAGGCGGCCTATCCGCCGGCCGAGCATCCGGTGATCCGCACCCATCCGGTGACCGGTCGCAAGGGCATCTTCGTCAATGCCGGTTTCACCACCTCGATCAAGGACATGAACAAGAACGAGAGCGAGGCGATCCTCGCCATGCTCTACGATCATTGCCGCAAGCCGGAATACACCTGCCGCTTCTCGTGGGAGAAGCACTCCATCGCCTTCTGGGACAACCGCTGCACGCAGCACTACCCGATCGCCGACTACTGGCCGGAACACCGGCGCATGCATCGCGTGACGGTGAACGGCGACCGGCCGCATTGAGCGCGACGACGTGAGCCCTGATATCGACCTGGAGTCTCTGCGGCCGCTGTTCCGGCCGCGCTCCGTCGCCGTGATCGGCGCGTCCGCCACACCGGAGAAGATCGGCGGCCGGCCGCTGTCCTACCTGCTGAACGGTGCCTTCGACGGCCCGGTCTGGCCGGTGAACCCAACCTACCCGGAAGTCCAGGGCCAGAAGGCCTACGCCTCCGTCGCCGACTTGCCGGAGACGCCGGATATGGTGGTGGTCGCCGTGCCGGCGCCGCACGTGGTGGAGACCATCGAGCAGTGCGCCGACCGCGGCGTCGGCGGCGCCATCATCTTCTCCTCCGGCTTCGCCGAGATCGGTGAGGAAGGGGCGAAGGCACAGGCTCGCCTCGGCGAGATCGCCCGCACGCGCGGCATCCGCATCGTCGGGCCGAACTGTCTCGGTGTCTGTCACTTCGAGCGCGGCATGATGGCGTCCTTCGCGCCGCTCTTCGCCGAGCCATATCTCGCCGGCGGCAAGATCGGCATCGTCAGCCAGTCCGGCGCGTTCGGGTCCTGGGCCTACGACCTGGCCCGCGAGCGCGGGCTGGCGCCGTCCTACTGGGCCACGACCGGCAACGAGTGCGATGTCGACTTCGGCGACTGCCTGGCCTTCCTCACCGAGGACCCGGAGACCGAGGTGATCCTGGCTTACATGGAGGGCTGCCGGAACGGGCCGAAGCTGTTCCGCGCGCTGGAGATGGCCCGCGCCCGCAAGAAGCCGCTGGTGATCGTGAAGGTCGGCCGGACCGAGGTCGGTGCGCTGGCCGCCGCGTCGCACACCGCCGCGCTGGCCGGCGGCGATGCGGTGTACGACGCGGTCTTCGCCCAGGGCGGGGCCTACCGTGCCGACGACCTGGACGAGTTTTTTGACGTCGCCTACGCGTGTTCCGTATCGCCGCTGGCGCCGAACGACCGCATCGCGCTGGTCTCGGTCAGCGGTGGCGTCGGCGTGCTGATGGCCGATGCCGGTGTCGGGCAGGGGCTGGATGTGGCCGCCGTCCCCGACGATGCGCAGGCCGAGATCAAGCGCCGCGTCGCCTTCGCCGGCACCCGCAACCCGATCGACATCACCGGCCAGGTGGTGAACGACCGCGGCTTGCTCGGCGATGCCATCGATCTGATCCTGGGCACCGGCGTCTATGGCGGCTCCTGATTGAGGCTGCCATGAAGGCTTGCAATATTCCTCCGCAGGTTTTGCGAC
>CAZVLI010000171.1:0-7573 GCA_964627965.1 uncultured Rhodospirillales bacterium | reverse complement strand
CAGCACTTGGCGCCACATCCCGGCCGACGCCATAGAGTACGACTAATGCGTCATTCCTGCGCAGGCAGGAATCCAGACGGCGTTAGATACTCGCGCCGTCCTCGCTCGATATGGCCTGGATGCCAGCCTTCGCTGGCATGACGGCGGTTGTTTGGTGAGCGCTCGCCAATTCGTGACCTGTCGTGTGTATCGGTCGCGGCGCCGCTGTCCTATCTCCAGGGGCGTCCACGGGAGGATTTCGATGAGACGACTGTTCGCCGCCCTCTTCGGGCTCGGCATGCTGGCCGCACCGTCGGTGTCGGCGGAGACCCGGACCGCGATCTTCGCCGGCGGCTGCTTCTGGTGCGTGGAGAGCGACTTCGACAAGGTGCCGGGCGTGCTCGACACGCTGTCGGGCTACACCGGTGGCGACCTCGCCAACCCGACCTACCGAAAGGTCGGCACGGGTGGCACCGGTCACTTGGAGGCGGTGCAGGTCACCTACGATCCGGCGAAGGTCGACTATGAGCGGCTGCTGACGGTGTTCTGGCACTCGGTCGATCCAACCGACCCGGGCGGGCAGTTCTGCGATCGCGGCGAGACCTACCAGACAGCCGTCTTCGTGCAGGACGACGAGCAGCGCGCGCTGGCCGAGGCGTCGAAGGCCGCGGCCCAGGAATCGCTCGGCAAGGAGATCGTCACGCCGATCCGCGATGCCGCGACCTTCTGGCCGGCCGAGGACTACCACCAGAACTACTACGAGAAAAACCCGATCCGCTATCGCTTCTACCGCAGCGGCTGCAAGCGCGATCGGCGCATCGAGGAACTGTGGGGCGAGGCCGCCTTCAAGGGCCTGCCGAAGAAGTAACGCGACGATCCAGGTGTTCACCGATGATGGCGGCGGCCTGACGTGGATGGCCCGAACAAGTCGGGCCATGACGGCTTCTCTATATCCAATACGACGTCATGCCCCGCTTCATGCGGGGTATCCACGTCCCGACGCTGCCTCCAACGGCGGCGGTTCCTCGGGGCGATGGCTCAGCGCGCTTCGGTCCAGCTTTCCGAGAAGGCCAGCGCGCAGGTGCTGAACGGGCGGCCGTCGCGGTCGCGCGGCCACGGCTGTCCGGCCGCCTGCTCACCGTTCACCGTCAGGCGCGCGCCGGCACAGGGCACCAGCACGGTACAGACGCCGTACTTGCGTTCCGCGCCCGGCTGGGTATGCAGCAGCAGCGGGTCGCCGGCGGTGTACCAGGTCAGCTCGATCTCGTCGTCGTGGCTCGACACCCGCTCGGTCCAGAAGTCGCGCATGTCGCCGACTTTGTCGAACTCGGCATCGATGACGGGGATGGATGTGTCGGCCGTCTCCGCGTTCAGCATCCCCTGCACCGTCTCCTGCAGCCAGCGCGCCATGGCGATGTTGTCGGAATAGATCCGCCAGGCGTCGCCGGTCAGCTCGCTCTTGATGTAGAGCACGTGGCCGGGGCCGGCCGGGCTGAACAGGATTCGCCAGAAGCTGGCGCTGGTGGTTTCCGGATCGCCATCCTTGGTGGAGAGGCGGATGAAAGGGTTCTCGCCGGTGAGAATGACGCGGTTCGGATCGTTGCTCATGTCAGGCCCTAGATCATCGCGCTGTCGTCGGGCTCGTCGATCACCGTGTTCTCGATGTGGCCGAGATTCTCGATCTCGACCCGGACGACGTCGCCAGGTTTCAGGAAGCTGGGCGGCTTCATGCCCAGGCCGACGCCGGGCGGTGTGCCCGTGGTGATGACGTCGCCGGGCTCCAGCGTTACCGCCTGGGTGATCAGCTCGATCAGGCGGTAGCAGTCGAAGATCATCTCCGAGGTGTTGGAGTCCTGGCGCAGTTCGCCGTTGACCCAGGTCTTGATCCACAGCTTGCGCGGATCGCCGGCCTCGTCCGGCGTGGTCAGCCACGGCCCGAACGGCCCGTGCGTGTCGCAACTCTTCGGGATCACCACGACCGGCAGTTCCTTCTGCCAGCCCCGGTTGGAAAAGTCGTTGCAGACCGTGTAGCCGGCGACGACCTCGCGCGCCCGGTCGTAGGGCACGTGTCGGCAGCGGCGGCCGATCACCACGCCGAGCTCGCCTTCGTAGTCCAGCGTGTCCGACACGCGCGGACGCCAGACCCGGTCGAACGGACCGGTGATCGAGTTCTGTAACTTGCAGAAGGTGGACGGCCATTCCGGCGTCTTGGCGCCGACCTCGCGGACGTGGTCGGCGTAGTTCAGGCCGATGGCGAGGTACTTGTCGGGATGCGGGATCGGCGCCCGCAACGTCACGTCGGCCAGCTTGTAACGCGGGCCATCGACGCCGCCCGCGCGTAGCAGATCCTCGTCCGCGATCAGCTGGCGAAGGTCGGTGGCGCCGAGGGCGACGATCTCGTCGCCCTCGACCCGCCCGACATGATCGCGGCCATCGCGAACGAAGGTCGCGAGCTTCATGTCAAAGCACGAACTCGATCGCGCCGAGCCGCTTCGACATCTTCATGTTCTCGCGGTAGTCGACCGGCACCGCGATCAGCGCCGGCCCCTTGCGCCGGAAGGCGGACTCCAGCGTCGGCTTCAGGTCGGTGGCCTTGGTGATCACCTTGCCCCAGATGCCGAAGGCGTCGGCCAGCTTCTTGAAGTCCGGGTTGTTGAACGCCAGCTCGGAGTGCTTGCCCTTGAACTGGTTCTGCTGCTTCCACTTGATCAGGCCGTACTCGCCGTCGCACCAGACCATGGCGACGATGTTCACGCCCAGCCGCGCGGCGGTCTCCAGGTCCTGCACGTTCATCATGAAGCCGGCGTCGCCGCTGATCGACAGGACCTTGCGGTCGGGGTGCGCGATGGCGGCGCCGATCGAGCCCGGCATCGCGAAACCCATGGTGCAGAAGCCGTTGGAGATCAGGCAGGTGTTCGGCTCGTCGCACTGGTAGTAGCGCGAGATCCACATCTTGTGGGCGCCGACGTCGGACAGCAGGATGTCGTCCGGCCCCATCACCTCGCGCACGTCCCACAGGATCTTCTGCGGCTTCATCGGACAGGCCTTGGAGTTCTTCTCCATGGCGAAGTCGTCCAGGATGACCTTGCGCAGCTTGCCGCGCTTCTTGATGTCGAACAGCGGCAGCTTGCCGCCGAACTTCTCGTTCAGGCCCTCGTTGATCTGCCACAGCGCGTCGGCGACGTCGGACACGATCTCGCAGTCCGGGTGGTAGTGCTCGTCGATCTCCGCCGGCCAGAAGTCGATGTGGATGATCTTCTTGTTGTTGAGCGTCTTGTTCCAGTGCTCGGGGCTGTACTCGACCAGGTCGTAGCCGACCGAGATCACCAGGTCCGCATGGTCCATGGCGCCCATGATGTGGTCTTTCGACTGCAGACCCATGGTGAACAGGCAGTGCTCGTCGGTGCGCGGCACCGCGCCCTTGCCCATGAAGGTGTTGACCACGGCGATGCCGGCCTTGCGCGCCATGCGGTGCAGCTGCTGCGCGGCGCGCTTACGCACGGCGCCGTTGCCGGCCAGGATGATCGGGTTCTTGGCCTTGCCGATCAAGTCGACGGCCTGGCTGATGACCTTGTGGTCGGCGGCCGCACGGCGGGTCTTCACCGCCTTCATCGGCCGGCCCTTGACCTGCATCTTGGCTACGTCCTCGGGCAGCTCGATCACCGTCGCGCCCGGCTTCTCCTGCTCGGCGATCTTGAACGCCTTGCGCACCACCTCCGGAATGTTGTCCGGGTTGGTGATGGTGTTGGCCCACTTGGAGATCGGCCGATACATGGCGATGGAATCCATGTTCTGGTGGCTCTCCTTGTGCAGCCGGTCGGTGCCGGCCTGGCCGAGGAGCACCACCATCGGCGCGCGGTCCATGTTGGCGTCGGCGACGCCGGTAACCAGGTTGGTCGCGCCCGGGCCGAGCGTGCCGAGGCACAGGCCGGACTTGCCGGTCAGCCGGCCATAGGCGTCGGCCATGAAGGCCGCGGCCTGCTCGTGCCGGCACAGCACGAACTTAATCTTGCTGTCGAGCAGCGAGATCATGACGTCGGCGTTCTCTTCGCCAGGCACGCCGAAGATGTGGGTTACGCCCTCGGCTTCAAGGCAACGAACGAAAAGGTCGGAAGCTTTCATTTGTGTGGTCTCCCCCCAAGGGCACAGACGGAATCAATCCCCACGGCATCATAGGGGCAGGCCAGCGGTGGCGAAACCCGCGCGCCGGCAATGATTCAGGTGTCTTCGTCGTCCGGGGAGAGGCGCTTGCCGTCGAGCGCGTCGCTGTCGCGCGTCCGTTCGGCGCGTTCCGCATCGCGCGCCGACTTCGTGCGGCCGTGCTTGGCACGGTTGGCGGCCGCCGCCTCGGCGCGGTCCTGGCGCTGGCGCTGCTTTCTCGCGCGCCGCAGATTGACGATCTCGGCCATGTCACCTCCGCGCCGCAGTATACGGCGCCCGGCACCAATGCTAATAGGAAGCACACGGAACCGGACCGGTCGCAGATGTTCTCAGTCGGCCGGCCATCGACGGCAGCATGGCGGCGCGCCGCTCGGAGGGATTTGTGAAACGGTTGCTGTTCGGGCTCGCGGCGTTGCTGGTGCTGTTGGTCGCCGCCGTCCTGATCGTTCCCAGCTTCATCAACTGGAACACCTACAAGCCGGAGATCGTCGCCCAGGCGCGCGACGCGACCGGGCGCGACCTAGCGATCGATGGCGACATCGGGTTGAAGTTGCTGCCGGCGCCGGCGCTCAGTGTCGAGCAGGTGCGTATCGCCAACATCGAAGGCGCACCGACGCCGGAGATGGCGACGCTGAAGTCGCTCGACGTGCGGGTGGCGCTGCTGCCGTTGCTGAGCGGCGAGATTCAGGTCGAGAGCGTGCGCCTCGTCGAGCCATCGATCGTGCTCGAGCGTCTGGCCGATGGCCGCGCCAGTTGGGACCTGGCCGGCGCGGGCGGCGAGTCGGGCGGTGCGCCGGCGTTGCGGTTGGATCGGTTCGAGGTCGACAACGGCACGGTGACCTATCGCGACGCGGCGTCCGGTCAGGAAGTGCTGGTCGAGGCGGTGTCGCTGACCGGGTCGGCGGCGTCGCTTTCCGGCCCGTTCGAGGTCAAGGGTGAGGCGCGGGTCGGTTCGCTGCCGTTCACCTTCGAAACTCGTGCCGGAGCCTTCGCGCCCGGGCGGGCGGTGCCGTTGCTGCTGCTGCTCGGCATGCCGGGCGAGGCCGGTGGGCTGACGCTGTCCGGTAGTCTGAGCGGCGAAGGCGAGGCGGCCAGCTTTGCGGGCACGCTGAAGGCAAGCGCGGAAACGCCGGCCAAGCTGCTGGCAGCCGCGGGGATCGAGGTCGAGATGCCGCCGGCGATGGCCGGCAAGCTCGAACTCGATGGCAAGCTGGAAGGCTCTGCCGCGCACCTGGCGGCCAATGACCTGACCCTGCGGCTCGGCGAGTCGCAGGCCACCGGCGCGGTCAGCGTGGCGCTCGGCGACGTGCCCAGCGTCGATGCGACCGTGGCGCTGAACCGGGTCGATCTGGACGCGATCCTGGCCGCCGCCGGCGGCAAGGGCGACGCGGCGGCGAGCGAGGCCGCCATGCCGCCGATCCCGACCGACCTGAAGGCGAGCCTGAATCTCTCGGTCGATGGCGTGGCATTTCGCGGCGGTGTGCTGCGACAGGTCCGGCTGGCCGCCGGTCTGGAAAAGGGCGTGCTCAGCGTCGGCCAGCTTGGCGCGTTGCTCCCTGGCGGGTCGGATCTGAAGCTCGCGGGTACCGTGGAGCAGGTGGAGAAGCAGCCTCGCTTCGCCGGCCAGATCGAGATGACGTCGGACAACCTGCGCGGCCTGCTGTCGTGGCTGGAGGTCGACGCGAGTCAGGTCCCGGCGGGCCGGCTCGGTGCCATGGCCCTGACCAGCCAGCTGCGTGCGACGCCGCAGCTGGTCGAGGTCTACGGCATGAACCTGCGGCTCGACGCCTCGACGATCACCGGCGGCGTCGCGTTCCTGGTTCAGGACCGGCCGTCCTTCGGCATCGACCTGGCGATCGACCGGTTCAACGTCGATGGCTACCTGCCGGCCGACGCGCAAGGCGGCGAGACGCAGAAAGGCTCGCCACTGGCGGTGCTCGACACGTTCGACACCAACTTCAAGCTCAAGGTCGCGCGGCTGACCTACAACCGCACGCCGGTCGACAATATCGACGTGGACCTGTCGCTGGTCGGCGGCAAGCTCAACGTGCGCAAGGCGACGGTCGCCAATATTGCGGGCGCCAGTGCCAGCCTTGCCGCCAACGGCAGTGGGTTCGGTGCCGAGACGCCGAAGTTCGACGCCAACCTTCGCGTCCTCGCCAACGACGTCACCGGCCTCGCGCGCCTGTTCCGGGTCGAGTTGCCGGTGCCGGCGGCGCAGCTCGGCAAGGCGGACCTGACCGCGTCGCTCGCCGGCACGGCGCAGAAGCTCGATCTGGATGGCGCCGCGACGCTGGGCCGGATCAAGCTCGCGGCCAAGGGTGCCGTAGCCGACGTGCTTCGCAGCCCGCGAGCCGACGTGACGCTCAACTTCGGCCACCCGTCGCTGGCAGGTCTGTCGAAGCTGCTGAAGCTGGGCATCACGCCGCTGAAGGGCAATGACAGCGCCGTCGCCGTGATCGCGGCGGTGAAAGGGCATGCCGATGCGATCGACGTCGATGGCAACCTGAAGGCCGCGGGCGCGACGCTCACCGCCGCCGGCCGGTTCGCCGAACTGCAGGCGACGCCGAAGCTCGACGTCGCGGTGAACCTGGTGCACGCCGATATGCGCGGCTTCATGCGCGGCCTGGGGGTGGATTACGACCCGGCGCTGCAACAGCTTGGCGGGCTTGGCATGTCGGCGCGGTTGCGCGGCGATACCGCGGCGATGGACATCTCCGAACTCAAGGGCGTGCTCGGCCCGGTCCAGGTCGCCGGAACCGGCGCGCTGAAGCTCGGCGGTCCGCGCCCCTATGTCAGCGCCGACCTGCAGACCAACCAGATCATCGCCGACTTCTTCCTGGCGCCGGCAACGCAGGCCGGTGGCGGCGGCGCCGGACAGGGCGGCGCGCCGGCGGTACCGGCGGCCGGTCGCTGGTCGCGCGAGCCGATCGACCTCACCGGCCTCGGCACGGTCGACGCCGACGTCAGGCTCTCCGCCAAGCAGATCAGCTTCGACCGCTACGATTTCGTCGAGCCCAAGATCACGCTGGTGCTGCGCGACGGCGTGCTCGACGTGGCACCGCTCACCGGCAAGCTGTTCGACGGCGCGGTGAGCCTGACCGCCAAGCTGGGCAGCCGGCCGCGCCCGGCACTCGACCTGGCCATCGACCTGAAGGGCGCGGACATGCGCAAGGCGATGGTCACCGCGACGGGGAGCAGTGACATCTCCGGCCGGCTCGACCTCGACGGGCGTTTCCGTACCTCCGGCGCCAGTCCGTGGGCGCTGATCAGCGGGCTCACCGGCCAGGCCAAGGTCGGTGGCGGCGACGGCATCGTCAACGGCATCGACATGGCAATGGTGAGCGACCGGCTCGGCCGGCTGAACAAGCTGCCGGACTTCCTGGACCTAATGAACCGGGCCTTCTCCGGCGGCCAGACCCGGCTGCACACA
>CAZVLI010000170.1:0-7607 GCA_964627965.1 uncultured Rhodospirillales bacterium | reverse complement strand
TGGCCTGTTCAAGCTCAAGGACGGCCGCATCCGGCGCTACGAGGACCTGGCGCGCACCGGCGAGGTGCTGATGCAATTGAACATGCCGAACGAGAAGCTGCTGCGCGTGCTGGAGAAGATGCGCGATCAGCAACTCGCGAAGGCGGAGGTCCAGGCCCACATCGCCGCGCGCCGGTGACGGCGACGGGCTAGGCGTCCGGCGCCCAGCCGTAGACGCGCGACAGGTTGCCGCCCATGAGGGCGGCGCGCTCGTCGTCGCTGAGCCGATCGGTCTCCAGGAACGGCGTCACGCCCTGCTGATAGGTCAGCAGGTTCACCGCCCGCGTCCAGTCCGTCCCCCACAGGCAGCGCTCCAGCCCGAAGGCGTCGAACACACGGCCCAGCGGCTCCCAGATGTCAGGATAGGGATGGCCGGCGGTGGAGTAGGTGCACACACCGGTGATCTTGACGGTCACGTTCGGGTACTGCGCCAGGTTCAGCAGCTTCGGTAGATCCGCGAAGGGCGCCGGCGGCACAGGCGGATGGAACACCGTCGGCTGGCCGAGGTGGTCGATCACGATCGAGGTGTCGGGGTTGCGGGCGACCAGCGCCGCGACCTGCTCCATCCGCCCGGCGCCGAGCAGGTTGAGCGGGATGCCAGCGTCGCGGCACGCCGCGCAGACGCTGTTCAGGCCCGGATCGGCCGGGTCCTCCGAATAGCCGCGCGAGAGCATGATGCGCGCCGCGATCACGCCGTCCGTCTTGGCCCACTCGGTGACCTGTTCGGCGACCGCCGGGTCGTCCGGATCGAACGGCTTGATCAGCCGGAACCGTGTCGGGTGCTTGGCGTAGCATTCCAGCGCGTAGCTCGGGTCATAGCGGTACATGGTGTAGGGCGAGATCAGGATCGCCGCGTCGACGCCGACCTCGTCCATGGCCTTCACCATGTCGTCGCCGGTGACCTCCGGCGGCCCGGCCAGCACATCGACCCACGGCCGCTCCGGCTTGTCCCGCTCGTAGCAGTGCACCTGTGCGTCGATGATCGCCATGGCCAAGTCCTCCCCGAACACCTCAAGTGTAACGGAGACGATGCTGGCCCGGAACGACGGCGCTAACTCTCGGGCAGACCCGCGAGCACGAGGCCGCCGACGAATTTCTCCAGGCCTTGCTCGGTAGGATAGGGCAGGCTGGCGCGCAACTGCGCCGCCGTCACGTCGGGATGTTTTTCCTTCAGGCGCGCGAGGCTCGCTCTGGCCTCGTCCATGCGGCCGCCGCGTGCCAGCGCGGCGCATTCCATCCGGTAAGCCGAAATCCATCCCGGTCGCTTGCGGATGGATTCGGTGGCGATAGCGGCGGCGATGTCGAAGCGATCCGCCATGAAGTGGGCCAACGACTTCACGCCCATGAATACCGCGTTCTGCGGGTCATTCGGGCTGAGCCGCTCCGCGATGTCGATGTCGGCGAGAGCTTCGTCAGCCATCATGGCGTGAGACTCGGCCATGGCTCGCCATCCATAGGCCGACGCGAAGTTCGGGTTCAGGTCGATGGCTTTGGAGAAGGATGACACCGCCGCGACGGTGTCCCGGTTCATGGTGTGCAGGTAGCCGAGAACGACATGGGTCCAGGCGTCCTGCTCATCGAGGCTGAGCGCGCGCTCCGCCAGTTCGGCAGCGCGCTGTCGCGTTTCGGCCAGCGGCACCCAGCCGACATGTGCCGAAAGCAGCAGCACGAAGGCTTGCATGCTGTGTGCCGGCGCGTAGTCGGGATATCGAGTGGTCGCCACCTCCAGGAGGTCCAATGCCGCCTTGGCATCGACGTCAGTGAAGCGCCAGAAGCGTGTGACGGCTTGCATCAGGAGTTCCCAGGCGCCGACATCGTCGCCCGACCGGTCCCGGGTACGCACGCCCTCCGCCGCCAGGATCGCCGGTTCGATGGCGCCCGCGACCTGCTCGGTGATCTCGTCCTGCAGGTCGAAGATGTTGGTCAGCTCGCCGTCGTAGCGCTCGGCCCAGACGTGATTGGAGGTCTGTGCATCGATGAGCTGTGCCGTGATGCGGACGCGGTTGCCGGCCTTGCGGACGCTGCCTTCCAGCACGTATCGCACGCCAAGCTCGCTCGCCACCTGGCGCACGTCGACGGCCCGGCCCTTGTAGACGAAGGTCGAGTTGCGGGCGATGACGAACAGCCAGCGGATGCGCGACAGCCCGGTGATCAGGTCCTCGGTGATGCCGTCCGCGAAGAATTCCTGCTCGGAATCGTTCGACATGTTGTCGAACGGCAGCACCGCGATCGATGGCTTGTCCGGCAGCGGCAGGGGGCTGGAAGTCGGCGCCGGAGCCGGCCCTCCGTCACGTTCGGTCAGCGTCGGGCGCCAGCGCCAGACCTGGACCGGCCGTTCGATATTCTTGAACTGCTGCGCGCCGGCGTCCTCGAAGGCGTCGTCGACACGGCCCCGTACCTGATCGTAGGCCGCCGCCGAGACGGCGATGCCTCCCGGTTCGGCGAAGCTCTCCAGGCGTGCGGCGATGTTGACGCCCTCGCCGTGGATGTCCTGGCCCTCGACGATGATGTCGCCGAGATTGACGCCGACACGAAACTCGATTCGCCGGTCGGCCGGGAGCTCCGCGTTGCGCTCGACCATGGCGCGTTGCACGTCGATGGCGCAGCGGATCGCGGCGACGACGCTGGGAAACTCGATCAACAGGCTGTCGCCCGCGGTATTGGCAATCCGGCCCTCGTGCGCCGCGAGCTGCGGGTCGATCAACTCGGTGCGGTGGCGCCGCAACGCCGCCAGCGTGCCCTCCTCGTCCATCCCCACCAGACGCGAAAAGCCGGCGACATCGGCGGCGAGGATAGCCGCGAGGCGGCGCTGTACTGGGGTGGACATGGGGCGAGTGTAGCGATGCCGCGCGACAGCGAGTAGTCGTTCGTCGGCGAGCGGCTAGCTGCCGCGGAACGCCGCGACCAGCTTTGCCGCTGCCGCCGAGGGCGTGATCTCGCCGGCGCCGACGGCGCGTTCCACCTCGGCCAGCAGCGGCTTGACCTGGAGGTCCTGGCGCAGCGCCTCGACCAGGCTGTCATGCACCTCGGCCCACATGCGCCGTGTCGCCTGGCCGGCGCGCAGGGGTGCCAGCCGCTCGCCAAGGGCGGCGCGGTGGCGCTCCACCGCATCCCAGATGTCGGCGATACCGGACTTGTTCAGCGCCGAGGCCAGGAGCACCTCCGCCGGCCATTCCGGCACCTTCGGCCGCATCAGCGCCAGCGCGGCGCGATAGTCGGCCGCCGCATGTCCGGCCGCGTCGGCCAGCGCACCGTCGGCCTTGTTGACGACGACGATATCGGCCAACTCCATGATGCCGCGTTTGATGCCTTGCAGGTCGTCGCCGCCGCCCGGGGACAGAAGCAGAACAAACGTGTCGACGAGGTCGGCGACCGCGAACTCCGACTGCCCGACGCCGACCGTTTCCACGATGACCACGTCGAATCCGGCCGCTTCCGCCAGCAGCAACGCCTCCGCCGTGCGCCGGGCAACGCCACCCAGCGTCGTGCCGGCCGGGGAGGGCCGAATGAAGGCCGAGCGGTGACGTGCCAAAAATGACATTCGGGTCTTATCGCCGAGGATCGAGCCTCCCGCCCGCGCCGATGACGGATCGACCGCCAGCACCGCGACGGTCAGCCCCTGCTCGACGAGGTGCAACCCGAAGGCCTCGATGAAGGTCGACTTGCCCACGCCGGGTGCGCCGGAAATCCCGATCCGTCGCGAATTTCCCGTATGCGGCAACAACTTCTGCAACAGCGCGGTGGCCTGCTCGCGATGATCGGGGCGCACCGATTCCACCAGCGTGATGGCACGGCCCAGCGCGCGCCGGTCGCCGGCGCGGATCGCCGCTGCTGTCGCTTCGATGTCCAAGCCGCCTGATCCTCCGAGTCGAACGCGAAAAAGAATACCCCAGGACCGATAATTGCTACTAGCAAGTTAATCTCGGACTAACTAAGTTAGGAGACGTTGGGGTTGAGGGAGACAAAAACATGAGCATGCGCTGGGTTCTGCCGTCTTTGTTTTTCGCCGCGATGACCACCGGGGCTGCGGTCGCGGAGCCCGTGGGCCAACGCATCGCACTCTCCTACAACCTCTATGCCGCCAGCCTGCCGGTGGCGCAGCTCGAGTCCCGCGTGGAACTCACGGGCTCGCGCTACCGCGTCGCCAGCGACCTGCGGACCGTGGGGCTCGCCGACGTGCGGGTCGGCTGGCGCGCCGAGCAGGTCAGCAGCGGCCGCATGGTCGACGGCAGCGCCCGCCCGAGCCGCTTTGCGAGCGACGGCATCTGGCGCGATGAGCCGCGCCGCACCGAGATCAAGTACACCGTCGCCGGCGGCATCGACCTCGATCTCGTGCCCACCGCCGAGAACGATCGGCACCCGCCGGTGAGCCCGGCGCAGCGCACCGGCACCGTCGATTTCATGTCGGCGATGGTGCAACTCGCCTTCTCGCAGAGCCCGGCCGATGCGTGCAGCGGCACCCGGGCGATCTTCGACGGCCGGCGCCGCTACGACATGGTGCTGACGGCCGATCGCGAGGACACGCTGAAGAAGGCCGGCCACGCCGCTTATGCCGGTCCCGCGCTGCGCTGCCGCGTCGAACTGCGCCGCATTGCCGGCTTCGCGGCGGAAGAGGACGGCTTCGAGCTGCCCGAGAACCTGTTCGTGTGGCTGGCGCGCGAGGGCAGCTCCGGCCTGGTGCTGCCGGTGAAGCTGCAGGCGCCGACCGAGTTCGGCACCGCCACCATTTTCCTCGCCCGGGTCGCCAGCGACGACTTCCGCCAGGCTCGCCTGGCCGACTGAAGCCTGGAATCGCGCTAGACTGCCGTCGGGTCGCCGACGGAGGGTGGAGTGCGGTTCTGTGGCATCGTGCTGCTTGCGGTCTGCGGTTGGACGCAGACGGCCGCGACGGCCGAGCGACATGTGGCGCTGAGCTTCGACGTTTACGGCGCCGGCCTGCACGTGTTGCACGTCGACCTTGCCGCCACCATCGAGGGCGCTGGCTACACCGCGACCGCCGACATCGCGTCGCAGGGATTGACCGACCTGATGCTGCGCTGGCGCTCGCGCATGCAGAGCACGGGCCGCCTGACCGACGGCCATGCGCGACCCACCGAGCATCGCCGAGAGGGCGAGTGGCGCCTCAACCAGCGGCGCACGCGCCTGACCTATGCCGAAGATGGCAGCGTCGACGTCGAGGTGGTGCCGCCGCCGGAAGAGGACGACCGGCCGCCGGTGCCGCCGGCACAGCGCCGCAACACCGCCGACCTGCTGTCCGCGCTGGTACCGGCGCTCGTCGACGAGCGCGCCGCCAATTGTCGCTTTACGACGGACGCCGGCGCTACGACTTCGCGCTGGAACCGATGGCGGAGGAGGACCTGCCGCCGACCGAGTATGGCGTGTTCGAGGGCCGGGCGATGCGCTGCGCCGTCCGGCTGACGCCGATCGCCGGCTTTCGCACCGAGGATGAGGAAAGCGGGCTTGGCTTCCCGGAGAACCTGTCCGTCTGGCTGGCCCGCGATGTCGAGAAGGGCGTGACGCTGCCGGTTCGCTTCCAGGCCGAATTCGACCTCGGCGCGCTGGTCGGTCACCTGACCAGGGCGTTGGGCGACGAGTTGCGCTAGGTCACCTGGCCCAGGTGACCACGTCGTTGGCGCCGGCGTCGGCGCCCGAGACCTGCCAGATATCCCGATCCGAGTAGCGCACGACATGGCCGTCCGACTGCACCCGGTCCGGCACGTCGCGGTCGAACAGCGAGCTGCTGGGCATATAGCGGTAGACCAGCCCGGCGCGGCGATTGGCCGAGCGATTGGCATTGGAGCCGTGCACGAGGAAGACGTCGTGCAACGAAATCTGCCCGGCCTCCATTTCCAGGTCGACGACGTCGGCCTCGTCGATCTGCGACGGGTCGAGCCCGTCCTCCAGCGCCACGCCGCCGCTCGTGTCGGTCGAATGCGTCTTCAGACCCGAGTGGTGCGAGCCGGCGGCGACACGCAGGCAGCCGTTCGCGACCGTGGAATCGTCCAGCGCGACCCAGACCGAACAGGTCGCCAGCGGCCGGATCGGCCAGTAGTGCCCGTCCTGGTGCCACGGGATCGCCATGCCGTCGCCGGCCGGCTTGCAGAACAGCTGGCTGCCCCAGAGGATCAGGTCGTCGCCGATCACCTGCCGCACCATGCCCACGATCTCTGGCGTGTGCGCGAAGGCCAGGAACGGGCGATGGTCGCCTTTCAGCGGGTGCGTCGCGCCACCTGGCAGGTGCGGACAGACCATGTGTTCAGGGCGCTGCTGCGGATTGGCGTCGATCAGGGCCTGCACCGCGGCGCGCATCTCGGTCAGCCTGTCGGCCGCCAGGCGCCATTTCGGCACCACGTAGCCCCGGTCGTGGTAGTGCGCGATCTCGGCGTCGCTCAGCGCCATCGCTCAGTCGCCCGCCAGCCGCTCAGCAACGAAGTCGAGCCGGTCCTGGCCCCAGAAGATCTCGCCATCGATCACCACCGACGGCACGCCGAAGACGCCCATTTCCTCGGCTTCCGTCCGTTCCTTGTCGTGGCGCGCACGGCCTTCGCCGGCGAGGTAGGCGTCCCAGCCGGCGACGTCGCAGCCGGCCTCGGCCAGCACCGCCTTGATCACCTCGGCGTCCTCGATGTCGAGCTCGCGCTTCCAGAACCGGTCGAACAGCGGCGCCAGGTACGGCCGCAACCGGTCCTGGTCCTTGGCGTAGAGCAGGCCGATGCCGGCAATGGACGAGTCGAAGATCTTCTTCGGCCCGTAGAGCGTCAGCCCCAGCTTGTTGGCGTACCGGCGCGCGTCCATGTAGCTGTAGCGCACGCGGCGCCACTGGTGCGGATCGCGGTTCTCCACATCGCCGAGATAGCTCGGGATATCGAGCGTGTAGTGGCGCCAGTCGAACTGCACGCCAAACTTGTCCTCCAGCGCCTGGATCGCCGCCACCGCGAGATAGGCGTAGGGACTCTTGACGTCGATGTAGACGAGGCCTTCCTGCATCACGCGGCGCGCTTCCGCCGGCGCAGCAGCCCGATGATCTCCGACGCGGCGGACGGGATGTTGGTGCCGGGACCGTAAACCGCCGCGACGCCGGCCTGTTTCAGCATCTCGTAGTCCTGCTGCGGGATCACGCCGCCGCAGACCACCAGGATGTCGCCGGCGCCCTGGTCGTTCAGCGCCTTCACCAGCGCCGGCACCAGGGTCTTGTGGCCGGCCGCCTGCGTCGACACGCCGACGACATGGACGTCGGACTCGATGGCGTCGCGCGCCGCCTCTTCCGGGGTCTGGAACAGCGGGCCGACGTCGACATCGAAGCCGATGTCGGCGAAGGCCGTGGCGATGACCTTCGCACCTCTGTCGTGGCCGTCCTGGCCCATCTTCACCACCATCATGCGCGGCCGTCGGCCTTCGTCGGTCACGAACTCGCCGATCTCGCCCTGGATGCGCTGGAACGCCTCGTCCTCGGCGAAGGCCTGGCCGTAGACGCCGGAGATCGAGCGAACCTCGGCCTGATAGCGCTGGAATACCGCCTCCATGGCATCAGACATCTCGCCGACCGTGGCCCGCGCGCGCGCCGCCTC
>CAZVLI010000169.1:0-7612 GCA_964627965.1 uncultured Rhodospirillales bacterium | reverse complement strand
CTATGGCGTCCGCCAAGTCGATCGGGCCGAGGCCACCCGGATCGAGCCCAATCTGACCGCGCCGCCCGAGCAAGCCGTCTACGTCGCCGAGGAAGGCGCCGTGGAGCCCGATCAGGCCGCCCGCGTATTGCTCGCCGGCAGCGATGTGCGCCAGGCGACGGTGTCGGCGCTGGTGCTCGCGGGCGGCAAGGTCGTCGGCGTCGACACGAGCGACGGTCGCATCGAGGCCAACCACGTCGTGCTGGCCGCTGGCGCCGCGACCGGCGAACTGGCGGCGCAGGCCGGCGTCATGCTGCCGGTTGAGACCATGCCGGGGCTGCTGGTACACAGCCGCCCCTACCGCAAGTTACTTAATGGGTTGGTGATGGCGCCGAAGCTGCACATTCGTCAGACGCTCGACGGCCGCCTCGTCTCGGGTGCGGATTTCGGCGGTTCCGACCCGGGCGCCGACCCGGAAGCGGAGGCCCGCGATGTCTTTGAACGCATGAAAGCCGCGCTTGTCGGCGCCGAGGACCTCGAATTCGAGCGTTACTCGGTCGGACATCGCCCGATCCCGGCCGACCGCTTTCCGGCCGTCGGGCCGGCGCAGGGGGTCGGCGGCCTGTATCTCGCCGCGATGCATTCCGGCATCACGCTGGCGCCGGCAGTTGGGCGCTTCGCCGCCGATGAGATCGTGCACGGCCGCGACGAGCCATTGCTGGCGCCGTTCCGGCCAGCGCGTTTCGCGCAGGCGGCGGCATGAGCGACATCGCAACCTGGCTCGACGCGCAGGCCGACGCGCAGGTCGCCTTCCTGACCGCGCTGGTACGCGCCCCGTCCGACAACCCGCCGGGCGATCTCGCCGGCCACGGCGCGATGACCGCCGACCTGATCGAGCGCATGGGCCTGTCGGTCGAGCGCCTGCCGGTGCCGGATGCCGACTGCGCCGCGGTCGGTATGGTCAGCGCCACCAACCTGATCGTGCGCCACCGTTTTGGCGACGGGCCGACCGTGGCGCTGAACGCGCATGGCGACGTGGTGCCGCCCGGCGATGGCTGGTCGCACGATCCCTACGGCGCCGAAGTCGATGCCGAGGGCTGGATGTACGGCCGCGGCATCGCCGTCTCCAAGTCCGACATCGCCACGTATCTCTTTGCCCTGCGCGCGCTGATCGAGACCGGCGCCCGGCTGAACGGCACGTTGGAGTTACACGTCACCTACGACGAGGAAGTGGGGGGCCGCATCGGGCCCGGCTTGCTGCTGGCCAAGGGCCACAGCGATCCGGATTTCGCCATCTGCCCCGGCTTCTCCTACGACGTCGTGGTGGCACATGGCGGTTGCCTGCAACTGGAGGTGACGGTGCGCGGCAGGTCGGCTCACGCCGCCTGGCCGGAAACCGGGATCGACGCCCTGCGCGGCACCATGCCGATCCTGCAGGCGATCTACGACCTGAACCACGAGCTGGCGAAGCAGCACTCGAAGGTCGAAGGCATCGCCAGCCCGACCGTCGTCGTCGGGCGCATCGACGGCGGTACCAACACCAACGTCGTGCCCGACCGGGTGAGCCTCCGCCTCGACCGTCGCATCATTCCCGAGGAAGACCCGGAGGCAGCCGAGGACGCGCTCCGGGCGCTGATCGCGGAAGCCGCGCCGGCCGACGTTCAGGTCAGCGTGGAACGCCTTCTGCTCGCCCGCCCGATGCCGTTCCTGGCCGGTGCGGAACGGTTGTCGGAGCCACTGAAGAGACACGCTGCCCGTGTCCTGGATCAGCCCGTCGGCGAGGCTGGCGTGCCGATCTATGCCGACGCCCGCCATTACACCGAGGCCGGCATCCCCACGGTGATGTACGGCGCCGGGCCGAAGGACCCGCTGGAAGCCAACGGGCACCGCGCCGACGAGCGGATCCGCCTGACAGACCTGCGCGCGGCGACCGAAGTGGTGGCCTGCGCATTGGCCGACCTGCTGCTATGATGCGCGAAACACAGTTCTGAGCGAGGGATGGAAGCCAGATGCGGGACATCACCTACGACAACATCACCGACGTGGTGCTCAAGGCCTATGCCGGCACGGCGGACGAGCGCAAACGCGAGCTCGTCAACGCGCTGATCAAGCACATGCACGACTTCGTCCGCGAAGTCGATCTGCAGCCGCAGGAATGGGAAGACTCGATGAACTTCCTGCTCCGTGCCGCCGAGGCCAGCAGCAAGGAGCGCAACGAGTTCATCCTGCTGTCCGACCTGCTCGGCGTCTCCGCCCTGGTCGACCTGCAGGAGGCGGCGAAGGATCCGGCCGCGACCATCACCACCGTGCTGGGCCCGTTCTACCTGCCCGGCACGCCGGAGGTTCCCTACGGCGCCAACCTGATCGGCGGTAACGACGGAGATCGCATTCTGGTGCGTGGCCAGATCAAGAACACCGCCGGCGATCCGGTGCCGAACGCCCAGATCGAGGTGTGGCAGAACGCCAACAACGGCCTTTACAAGGTCCAGGATCCCGAGGCGCCGGAGCACAACCTGCGCGCCACGCTGCATTGCGACGACCAGGGCCGGTACTGCTTCGCCACCATCGCGCCGATCGCCTACGAGGTGCCGGACGACGCCGCAGGTGGCGAGCTGATCCATGCCGCCGGGCGGCACTGCTGGCGCCCGGCGCACGTCCACATGATGATCACGGCGGACGGCTACAAGCGCCACATCACCCAGATCTTCAACGAGGACGACCCTTACATCGACGAGGACGCGGTCTTCGGTGTGCGCGCCCCGCTGGCGATGTCATGGAAGGGCCAGCCGTCGAACGAGGACGTTTCGGCTCACCCCGACATCGAGCAGCCGTTCAACGTCGTCGAGGCCGATTTCGTGCTGGCGAAGGCCGGCTGACCGCACCATCTGTCGCGTAGACGAGTACCGGAGGGCCCGATGAAACTCGGCTTCTTCACCATGCCGATCCATCCGCCCGGCCGGAACTACACCGAGACGCTGAAGGAGGACCGCGAGCTGGTCTTGCTCGCGGACCGCCTCGGCTACGTCGAGGGGTTCTTCGGCGAGCACATCACCGACCGCGCCGAGACCATCACCTCCGGCCTGATCTTCATCGCCTGGCTGTTGCAGGAGACCAAGCGGATCAAGCTTGGCACCGGCACCATCAACATGCCGAACCATCACCCGGCGATGGTCGCGGCCGAGGTGGCGATGGTCGATCACATGGCCGAGGGCCGCTTCCTCATGGGCGTCAGCCCCGGTGGCCTGATGTCCGACGCGGAGATGTTCGGCAACCTGAAGCGCGACCGCAACGCGATGATGGCCGAGGCGGTCCAGCACGTGCTGGACCTGTGGTCGTCCGAGCCGCCCTACGACATCAAGGGCGAGCACTGGACGCTGTCGACCGTGAAGACCCACATGCCGGAGCTGGGCCAGGGCGAGATTCTCCGGCCCTACCAGGATCCGCATCCGCCCATCGTGGTGACCGCCGCGTCGCCATTTTCGTCGAGCGCCACCCGCGCGGCGGAGAAGGGATGGTCGGTGATCTCGGCGAACTTCCTGCAGCCGAAATGGGTCGCCTCGCACTGGCAGAAGATCGTCGAGGGCTGCCGCAATGTCGGTCGCGCGCCCGATCCCGCCGACTGGCGCGTCGCCAAGTCGATCTTCGTCGCCGACGACGCCGCCACCGCGGAGCGCTACGCCACCGATACGAACGGCCCCTATCACTTCTACTACAACTCGCTGTTCACCAAGCTGAAGGCCGGCGGCCGCGCGGTGCAGTTCAAGACCGACCCGGACATGCCGGACGAGGCGTTGAACACCGCCGACATCGTCGACCAGCTGGTGCTGCGCGGCACGGTCGACCAGGTGGTCGACCAACTTCTCGCCTTTCGCGATCAGGTCGGCGACTTCGGAACGCTGCTCTATGCCGGCCACGACTGGCAGGACAAGGCGCTGGCCCAGCGCTCGATGACGCTGATGGCCGAGGAAGTCATGCCGCGCGTCAACGCAGCCCTCAAGTAGCCGGCATTGGACTCACTCACTCAGTTGGTTCTCGGCGCCGGCGTCGGCGCGGCGGTGCTTGGCCGCCATGTCGGGCCGCGCAAGGCGGTGCTTGTCGGCGGCGTGCTTGGAACCCTGCCGGACCTGGATGTCTTCTATCCCTTCGACAACCCGGTCGACGCCTTCGTCTGGCACCGCGCCGCGACCCACTCGCTGATCATGCACGCCTGCGCCACGCCGGTGCTGGGCGAACTGTTGCGTCTGGGCTTCAAGGACCTGCGGGCGGCGCGATGGCATGCCTGGGCGGCGGTGTTCCTGTGTCTGACCACGCATGCGCTGCTCGATGCGATGACGGTCTATGGCACGCGTATCTTCTGGCCGGTCTGGCCCGATCCTGTCGGCCTCGGCTCGATCTTCATCATCGACCCGCTCTACACGGTGCCGCTGCTGGTCGCGTTCGTCTGGGCGCTGTTCCTGGGCAAGTGGACAGCACGTTTCCGCACCGTGCTCGTCGCCGCCTTCGTCCTCTCGACGACCTATCTCGGCTGGACGGCCCTGGCGCAGCGGCTCGTCGCCGAGCGGGCGGAGGCGACCCTCGCGGCGGCGGGCATCGTCCCGGAGCGCCTGCTGGCAACGCCGACGCCGTTCAACTCGCTTCTGTGGCGCGCCATCGCCGTCGATGGTCCGCGCTACCTCAACCTCTACCTGCCGGTCGCCGGCGGCGTGCCCGAGGTCTACGAGCACGCGCGCGGCAATGTCGCCTGCCTGGCCGGCAATGAGGCCGCGGCGATCCTCGGGAACTTCGCCAAGGGCTTCTTCAAGGTCGAGGACGATGGCCGCCAGGTGCTGGTCGCCGACCTGCGCATGGGGCTGACGCCGAACTATGTCTTCCGCTATCTCGTCGCGGAGCGTCGCGACGGTCTACTGGCGCCGGTGCCGGCGGCGCGCATGCGGATGCCGCGTTCCGCCCCCGGCGACCTGCCGTGGCTGTGGGCGATGGTGAGCGGCGAAGCCATGCCGCGTCCGGCCGAGCAGCCGTTCCTTGTCGCCGACCTCCGGCCGCGCGAGAGCGTTTCGGCGACCTGTTGAGCCATTACGCAGGCGAACTTGCTATGCTGCCGCCGACTGCCGGCGATGGCGGGAGTATTTGATGCAACGGGGCGCGGGGCTACCGCCAATATTCGGCCAGATTCGTCTTTGGGCGCGCCTCGGCGCGGTTGCCTTCCTGGTGATTGGCGCGGTTCTGGCCGGGCCGGCGCTTTATGACGAGGCGACCAACTACGAGAAGCTGGGCGTCGATGTGGTCGCGCTGGCCGAGAACGGCAATCCGATCGTCGCGGTACCCTCCGGCGAGGGCATGCGACGCGTCGAGGTACCGGAACTCGCTGGCGTGGCGGTCGGCGATTACGTCGAGGTGCACCGGCGGCTCGACGATCCCGAGCAGGTCGGGGTGGTCGACGTCGACCGCGCCTACATTATCGCCATCGTCAGCCTCGGTCTTGCCTGGTTCGCATGGGGGGCGGCCGGCAAGATCGGCGAGGCCGATGAGCTGCACCGGTCCGACACGGCCGCGCAGGCGGGCGTCGGCGATCAGGTGGTGATGGAAAGCCGCGATCCCGATGGCACCGTCGGCCTGCTGCGCGCGGTGTCGGCGACTAGCGCCACGCCCCGCCCGAGCCTCAGCAAGCTGACCGACGAGGTCATCGATGGCCTGGGCGGCAGTGGCGTGGCCATCGGCACGACCATCTTCACCTGGCTCTTCTTCGCCGTGCTCGTGGTCGGCTTCGACGGCGTGTTCCAGGGCCAGCCGCTCAGCGTCGGCGGCATCGTGGCGCTGATTGCCGCCACCGTCGTCGCCTTCGCGGTGATCACCTTCCGCAACCGCATCGTGCTGTCGCCGCGCGAGGGGGTGGTGCACAAGATCATCGCGTCGCTCGGGTTCCGCACCCGGCGCAGCCGGGCGCTCGACGAGTTCGACAGGATCGACCTTGTCCACATCCACCTTCGGACAACGTCGATCTCGAAGAACCGGATGTCGACGTCGACCAGCGACCGATTCAAGGTTTTCATGCGCACGCAACAGGATGGCGACGAGCTGGAACTGGGCGACTACGCCGATCCCTTCCTCGCGCAGACACGCGCGCGGCAGCTCGCCGACTACCTCGGCTTGCCCTACGCCGAACCCGACGTCGACGATCCGGCGGCGGTGAAGCTCTACAAACCCTGATCGTTTCGTGTATAGCGGCGCACCGAAGCCATCGACTCGCGCCGGCGCGCCAGTATTATGGCAATGAGTAATAGTGCGTGGAGTGGCCGCAGCGATGACGAGGCCGAGACCGTCTGGAAATGCCCTGGCGAGCCGGATTCCGGGTGCCGATCCACGCATCTACGAGTTCTTCGAAGCCTGGAACGATCTGCGCGCAGGCCGTCTCGTGCCGCGCAAGGCGGCGTTCGACCCAAGCCGCGTGGCGTCGTTGCTGAACGCCGTCTGGCTGTATCGCTTTGACGCCGATATCGACGATTTCGTTTGCAGCCTGGCCGGCGAGAACGTCAACGACGCCTGGGGCCGCTCGATCCGCGGTCGATGTCTGCGCGACATCGTCGGCGAGAAGGATCACCCGGTGGTGCTTCGCCGGTGGCAGCAGATCGTATCCGTGCCGCTGATCCACTACGGCGCGATCCAGGAACGGATGTCGAGGTTGGCCACGCGTCGGGCCGAACGCCTGATCGTGCCCCTGACCGACGACAACGACGTACCGGCGTTCACGCTCGGCCTCAGCCTCTATGCCATCGACGCCGGCGATCCGAACCGGTCCGCCCTGGTGCCGGAAGACATCACGCAGATTCGCTGCGCCGACCTCTGAACCGCGCCACACCGGCGCGGTCTCTCGTGGCATACTGCTGCTCGGGAGACGAGGGGAGGCACACGTCATGCAATTCGATAGCGCCGCAGTCCTGCCGCGCGATGGCACCGCCGGGACGCTGGTCGGCCGGCTCTGGGTGCCGGGCGATCCTGCTGGGCCCAGTCCGGTTTGGATGCGCGACGACGGCGTCTATGACCTGAGCGGTGTGGCGCCGACGCTGTCGATGATCCTGGCGCTGCCCGATTCCGTCGCCGCGATCCGGGCCAGTCGCGGCGCAAGGCTTGTCGGACTGGACGAGGCAATCGCCAACAGCCACGCCGACAAGCGCGATCCGTCGGCACCCTACTTCCTCGCACCGTCCGACCTGCAGGCGCTGAAGGCCTGCGGCGTCACGTTCGTGCGCTCGATGCTGGAACGCGTGATCGAGGAACAGGCGAAGGGCGATCCGCAGGCCGCCGCCGATATCCGTCGCGCCATCGGCGACGAGATCGGCGCCTCCTTGCGCGATATCGTGCCCGGCTCCGACGAGGCGGCGCGCGTGAAGGCACTGTTGCAGGAACGCGGGCTGTGGTCGCAGTACCTGGAAGTCGGCATCGGGCCGGATGCGGAAGTATTTACCAAGGCGCAGCCGATGGCCGCCGTCGGCATCGGTGCCGAGATCGGCATCCATCCGGTTTCGGCCTGGAACAACCCCGAGCCGGAGGCCGTGCTGGTCATCGCGCCGGACGGCCGCATCGTCGGTGCCACGCTCGGCAACGACGTCAACCTGCGTGACGTGGAAGGGCGGAG
>CAZVLI010000168.1:0-7625 GCA_964627965.1 uncultured Rhodospirillales bacterium | reverse complement strand
TGATCTTTCTTGGCTGACTAATTACCATCCATTCAACTGTCTCATCGCATCCAGGGCATTCCGGAAACCTGCGTCGACTACCACGTCAGCGTCAGCGGGCTGTCGGCAAACCTGGAAGCGATGCACGGCGGCTGGCGCCGCAGCGTCGAGACCGCCCGCGACCTGGGTTGCCGCTTCAGCGACGACGAACTGGCGCGCGCCGAAGCGGTCTACCTGCGCTACCTGGCGCGTCGCGCCTTGCGTGTCGGCACCGCCGGCACCATCGCCGCCCGCTATGCGATGCGCGGCGCGAGCCTGAGCCCGGCAGCGTTCTTCGGCGAACCGCGTCGTGGTGTGCCGACCTTTGTCGGCAGCCTGGCGGCGATGGGCATGCCGGCACCGATCCGCCGCGCGGTCTTCTCCGACTGAGCCATAACGAATAGCGAGGACAGAACCATGCCAAGAGCATCCGTTGTCATTCCGGCCTACAACGTCGAGGCCTACATCGTTGGAGCGCTGAACTCGGCGTTGAATCAGTCGCTCCAGGACATCGAGGTCATCGTCGTCAACGATGGCTCGACCGACGGCACGGCCGCACTGCTGGCCAACTACGTCGTCGCCCGAGACGACGCGCGCCTGCGGGTCATCGATCAAGCCAATCGCGGTCTGAACGGCGCCCGCAATACGGGCTTGATGGCGGCGCGCGCGCCCTATGTCGGCATTCTCGACGCGGACGATCTTTGGCACCGCGACAAGCTTGCGACCCACGTCGCCCACCTGGACAGCAATCCCGGTGTCGGCATCAGCTTCTCCGGTTCCCGGTTGATCGCCGATGACGGGCAGCTCATGGGGTTGAACCAGGTACCGCAGCTGACCGACGTCACGGTTGCCGACCTGATCGCGCGCAACCCGCTCGGCAACGGCTCGGCCGCGGTCTTGCGGAAGTCGGCGATGATGGACATCGCCTACACGCCCGATGGTGAAACCGAACGGCCATGGGTCTTCGACGAGACGTTCGCGCAATCCACTGACGTCGAATGCTGGATCCGGTTTGCGCTGCTCACCGATTGGCGGATCGAGGGCGTGCCGGGACTGTTGACCGACTATCGGATCAATCACAACGGCCTGTCCGCCAACATCATCCGACAGTACGAGAACTGGGCGCGGATGATCGCCAAGATGACGGCGATCGACGCCGCACGGGTGGAACCTCACCTGCGGCGCGGCAAGGGCTACCAGCTCCGCTATCTGGCGCGTCGGGCGGTGAACTCTCGTGACCAGGGCCTGGGGTGGCAGCTCATGCGCCAGGCGCTGACCGCCTATCCCAGGATGCTGGTGGAGGAGCCAGTTCGCACAAGCGTCACCGCAGCCGCGGCGATGGCACTGCGATACGTCGGTGTGCCGGCCTATGGCCGCATGGAAGCCGCCATGCTGTCGGCCTGCCGGGCGATCGCCAGGCCGGCCACGTGAATCTAGCGAGGATTGATCTGATGTCTCGGAACGTTGTGCATCTGTTCGACGACAAGAAGGCCGGCGGCGTCGCACGGATGCTGGACTTCCTCGCCGGCGCGGACTTTGGCGAGGCGGGTCTGACCCAGGAGCGTCTTTACCTTAAGCGGGGCACTTGGCGTGTGCCGCGCCTGCCGGCGGATGTGGTCGTGACGCACGTCGCGACGTCGCTGGCCAATCTGCCCACCGCGATATTCCTGCGGGCACGAAACCCGCAGACGCGGATGATCCACGTCGAACACAGCTATTCGGCAGCGTTCGAAGCGTTGAACGTGCCGAACCAGGATCGATTTCGTTCCGTCCTTCGCACCTTCTATGCGCTGTTCGACGTCGTCGTCGCCGTATCGCGAGGACAGGCCAACTGGCTGCTGGCGGCAGATCTGGTCGATCCGGAGAGACTCGCGATCATCCCACCCTGCGTCGACTTGCAGCCATTCCTGGCGGCCTCCGCGAACGACGGCGCGGATTGCTTCCGACTGGGCTTCGTCGGCCGGCTTCATCCGCAGAAGGGCGTGGAGCGGCTGGTGGACGCAATGCGCCTGACCCGTCGCCGCGACATCGTGCTCGAGATCCATGGCGACGGCCCCTTGGGCGACACGCTCCGGACCAAGGCGGCTGGCGACCCCCGGATCCGCTTTGCCGGCTTCGCCGCCGACCCGGCGAGCGCGATGGCCGGCTGCGACGCCGTCGTCGTCCCCTCGCTTTGGGAACCGTACGGACTTGTCTGCCAGGAGGCGCACGCGGCGGGCCGCCAGGTGGTAATGGCGAATGTCGATGGCCTTCCGGAGCAGGCGATCGCCGGCGACCACGTGGTTGATAGCATCGACCCTGCGGCTTGGGCCGATGTTTTCGACGCGATGGCGACGTTCCGCCCCAAGCCCGCTGCAAACCGGGTCGGTCACGCGACGTTGGCGATGTCCGGTTTTGTCGGCAGCTGGCAATCGATCCTGACCGGCAGCAGGCCGCATGCGCCGGCCGTGAGCACCGCGCAAAGCAATGATCAGCGGGTATCGGCGATGGCCTAGTCCTCAACGCCGCCCGTATTGCGAAACGCGAAGTCCGCAGTCAAACCTTTGCAAATTGCAAAGGTTTGACTGCCTATCTTGCGTGGTGCGTCGACTGAATCGCCAGGATTCCGGGCCCTACGCGGTGGCCTGCTTCTTGCCGTTACCTCGGCAACATCTGTTGCGTCGAGGTATCCCATGACCATTGCCAATCTGCGCCGGCTCGCAACCGGCATCGCGACCGCCGCGCTCCTGTTCTCGTCCGCCCACGCCGATACCGCCCTACCGGCACCGGAGGGGCCGGCGTTGCTGACGATTACCGGCACTGTCGGCCTGACCAACGGCACGTCCGGCGATCAGCCCGCCGCGTTGCTTGACCGGGGACAGCTCGAAGGGCTGCCGCAGCACACGGTCAAGACCAGCACCGACTGGACCGACGGTGTCGTCACCTTCAAAGGCCCGTTGGCGCGTGACGTCTTGGACTTGATTCAGGCTGACGGCACGAAGGTCGCCGCCATCGCCGCAAATGACTATCGCATCGACATCCCGGTCGACGACTTCCGTCGCTACGACGTCCTGATGGCGATGACGATGAACGGCAAGCGCATGTCGCTGCGCGACAAGGGGCCGATCTGGATCGTTTACCCGCGCGACGATCATCCCGAGTTGATGGACCCGGCCTACAACGGCCGGTGGATCTGGCAGCTCGTTCGGCTCGAGCTTGAATGAAGCCGATCGCCCGCATCGTTCGGCCGCTCCGCTTCCTGGTGCTGGCGATCCTGATCGGCGTCGCCGGCATCAGCATCAAGACGGTGCGCGACGGCTGGCAGGCGCTGCAGAACGCATCGCTGGAGAACATCTACTGGTCCGCGAACCAGGTCGAGGTCGAGCTCTTGCGGCTGATCGCTTCGGTGCAGGACTTGGCGCTCTGGCGGGCGCCCGCCGCCGGCTTCACGGTGCAGGACCGTGTCGACATACTCTGGAGCCGCCTCTCGATCTTCGAGACCGGCGTCGTCGGCGAACGCCTGGCACAGTATGACGGCGTCCGCGCAAAGGTTGACGCGCTGAAGGCCTTCCTCGACTCGAACCAGGCGACCTTCAACGACATCGGCGGCGCCGCGACCGGCTCGACCGCCGAACTCGTCCGGTCGCTGAACGACTTTGCTGCCCAGTTCAGGGTGGTTTCGACGCAGGTTCTGGCCGGCGAGGAGCAGCGGTACATGTCAATCCGCGCCGCGCTGCGCGCGGATATGCGCCTTGCCGGAATTCTGCTCGGCGGCGTTGGACTTTGTGCGATCCTCATCGCCGCCTATGGCGCGTTTGAATCGCGGCAGCTCAAGGAGATTGCGCGACAAAGCGCGGCTCTGGCCAGAGAAGCGGAAGCCGCCTATGCGGCGCGAACCAGGTTCCTGGCAACCATGAGCCACGAGTTCAGGACGCCGCTGAATGGCGCCGCCGGCAGCCTTTCCCTGTTGCAGTCGGAGCCTGGCCGCACGGATCGCGATGACCTGCTGCAACGCGCCGTCGGCGCTGTTCGCCAACTGAGCACGATGCTGGGCAACGTGCTCGAGCTGACCGATCTCGAATCCGGCCGTGTGGACCCGAAGCGGGAGAGCTTCGTGCTGCCGGCGCTGCTTGAGCAGGCGGTGTCCCGGGGCGCCGGAGAGCCGTCGCACGTTCACGGCCTGGAGCGACTGCCCAGCCGGGCCGTGGGTGACCCGGAGCGCGTCGGCAAGGTCATCGCGTCTGCGCTTGCCTGCGTCAGATCGTCGGACGCGGGCACACTCAAAGTGAGCGTCGAGTGGCGCGACGACCGACTGTGGTTGGACTGCCGCGCTCCTGGCAACGAAGGCGGCTTGGCGTCGTTCGATGGGGAGGCGAGCACGCGACCGCCGGCCAGCTTAGATTTCATCATGGCAGATACGCTGGCGCAGAAGCTTGGCGGCCAGGTGGAGGCGCTGGAGCCGGAGGCAGGCGCCCGAGGTGTGACCGTTTCGCTGCCGCTGCAGCCGGAGCGCCGTCGCCGCATTCGCATCGCCAATCTGGTGGCGACGCCCACATTGCACGCGCTGTGCGGCACATACCTTAACCAGTTCGATACCGAGACACCGGGCGCTGGCGTCGAAGCGGCGTTTCAGGTCGTCGTGGTCGACGACACCGAGGAGCAAGATGCAAGTGCCCTGCGCCGCGCCTACTCCGGTGCGATGCTGGTTTGCCTGAGTTCCCGTCCGGTGGCTCCGGCGTTCGACTTTCGCGTCCCGGTGCCAATTGACCCGGATGCCCTGGTCGACATCATCCGACGGCATGCGCCGCACGCGACGTAGGCCAAACAGTAAGTAGGTCGAGTAGTAGTCATGGCAGTAGAAGAAAGTCGCAACCGCACGGTTTCCGCCGATCTCGAGGCGATCGCGGCGACCGCTGTCGACGGCGTGATCATCACGGACGATCACGGCAGGATCATCACCGCGAACGACCGGATCCATGGAATGCTGGGCCACACATCGGGCTCGCTTGTCGGTCGTGACGTGGCCGAGACAGTCATTCCGCCTGAATTCCGCGACGCACATCTCGCCGCCATGCGACGGTTCCGCGAGACCGGCACCGGCAAGGTCGTCGGCTCCCGCGTCGAGCTTCGGGCCTTGCACGCGGATGGCTCGGAGATCCCGGTCGAACTCGGTCTGTCGAGCCTGGACTCGGGTCAGCGTCGACTGTTCGTCGGTTTCCTGCGCGATCTGAGCGAGGAAGTGCGCCACCGTACCGAACTCGCCGCCGAAGCCAAGAAGGTCGAGGACGCGAGCGCGGCGAAGTCGCGCTTCGTTCAGATGCTCGCACACGACATTCGCACGCCGCTCGGCGGGCTTATCGGCTGCATCCAGTTGCTCGACACGGCCCGACTGGCCGATTCCGACCTGAAGGTCGTCGAGACCGCCCGCACCGCCGCCCAGAGCATGGCGGTGCTACTCGACGACGCGCTGGACCTCGTTCGGATCGAAGCCGGGGAACTGTCCCTGAAGTCCAAGCCTTCGCGGATCGCCACGCTGATCGAGGATCACCTCAGCTTGTGGCGCGAGTCGGCACGTTCGAAAGGGCTGAACCTCGGCGCGCAGATCGACAACCAAGTCCCGGAAGTCCTTGAGCTCGACCCGGTTCGCGTGAGCCAGGTGCTGAATAACCTGCTCAGCAATGCGCTGAAGTACACCGACCGCGGCGGCATCGAGGTGCGGCTGAACTACCACGATGCCGGAACGCTCGGACTTGCGGTTGCCGATACCGGCATCGGCCTCGGCGGCCAGGAGTCGTCCGACCTGCTGCAGCCGTTCGTGTCAGGACAGCGTTCCGGCGCGGGGCTCGGGCTCAGCATCACGAACGCCGTGGTTCGGGCAATGGGTGGCCACTTCACCATCGCCGCCGGCGAGAATGGTGGCACCGTGGCGACGGTGGAAATCCCGGCGCCCCGATCGAGCGACACCGAGAACCCGACAGCCGACGTGAAGGCCGGCACCGCGTTGGCCGGGTATCGCGTTCTTCTCGCCGAGGACAATGAGACCAACCAGTTCGTTGCGCGGGCGATGCTGGAGAATCTCGGCGCATCGGTAACGATCGCGCCCGACGGGGTAGCCGCGCTCGAAGCCCTGGACGGTGCCGAGTTCGACTTGATCCTGATGGATATCGATATGCCGCGGCTTGACGGGATCGAGACCATCAAACGAATACGGGCTGGCGACGGGCCGGCGTCGCGTACGCCGATCATTGCGCTGACCGCCTATGCCTTCGAGCACTACCGCAACGAGGTCGAGAAGGCGGGCGGGATCGGCACGATCACCAAGCCGATCCTCGGTGCCGA
Organism: uncultured Rhodospirillales bacterium; assembly: GCA_964627965.1. Classification (GTDB taxonomy): domain Bacteria; phylum Pseudomonadota; class Alphaproteobacteria; genus JAVKFY01. The sequence goes on along the minus strand of CAZVLI010000168.1, from coordinate 1,289 downwards.
AGAACTTGCCGCCAACGTTCGCGCGCTCCTGGCCAGCGCGGCATCGCAGCCAGCGACGACGGAGACATCCGCCGGCGAGCCACGAAAGACAGCGACCAATCGCCTGGACATGGCAACGGTGTCCACCTTGCGATCTGCGTTGGGCGAGGCCGAGTTCGCGACCTTGAGCACCAAGGTGGTGAGCGACATCGAACGTTGCGCGCGCGATATCATGGCCGGCGTTCGCGAGTCCGACCCCGAACGCGCCCGCCGCGCCATCCATGTGCTGACCAGTGTATCGGCCACGATCGGTGCGACGGAACTGCTGGCGGCGACCGAGGCGCTGCGCAGAGCCCTGCAAGATGACGACGCAGATGCACAGCGAGCCAATGTCGAACAGATCGAGCGGCTTTCGCGCGAAGCGATTGATGCCGTCAACGACCTATAACGTGTAACGAGTTCTGCCATGCCCAAGGACAACCGCATCCTCCTGGTCGAGGACACACCGTCGCTGGCGCAGGTCTATCTCAGCTTCCTGAGCAAGGCCGGCCTCGAGGTCGACCATGTCGACACGCTGCGAACCGCGAACGAGGCGGTCACGGCTGGCGGCTTCGACATCATTCTGCTGGACCTGCAACTCCCAGACGGCGATGGCACCGAACTGCTTGAGCGTGTCGTCGGCGAGGAACGTCCCTGCGCGGTCATCGTGATCACGTCGAACGGCTCGATCAACACGGCTGTCGCCGCCATGCGCCTTGGCGCCTACGACTTCATCGTGAAACCGATTGCTGCCGAACGCTTGATCACGACGGTCAAGAACGCGCGCGAGCGATTGGAGATGAAGGGCGCGCTCGATGTCGCCAAGCGCTCGCTGGGCCGGGATTCGTTCCACGGCTTCATCGGCTCGTCGCTCGAGATGCAGGCGGTGTACCGGATGGTCGAGAGTGTCGCGCGGTCGACCGCGACCGTCTTCATTACCGGCGAGAGCGGCACCGGCAAGGAAGTCTGCGCCGAAGCGATCCACCGCTGCAGTGCCCGGCGCGACAAGCCGTTCGTGGCCCTGAATTGCGGGGCAATCCCTCGCGATCTGCTCGAGTCGGAGGTCTTTGGCCACCTCAAGGGATCGTTCACCGGCGCGATCTCCGACAAGAAGGGCGCGGCGGCGATCGCCGACGGCGGCACGCTGTTCCTGGACGAGATCTGCGAGATGGACCTGGCGTTGCAGACCAAGCTGCTCCGCTTTCTGCAATCGTCGACGATCACGCCGGTCGGCACCTCGAAGCCGACCAAGGTCGATGTGCGCATCATCT
>CAZVLI010000167.1:0-7631 GCA_964627965.1 uncultured Rhodospirillales bacterium | reverse complement strand
GGCGGCGACACCGAGATGAACGCCGTGATCTCCGGCCGCCGCATCAGCAGCTGCATCGAGATCCAGGCGCCGAACGAGTAGCCGGTGATCCAGCAGGCGCGCGCGTTCGGATTGAAGCTTTGCAGCCAATCCAGCGCCGAGGCGGCATCGGACAGCTCGCCCATGCCGCTGTCATAGGTACCCTGGCTGCGCCCCACGCCGCGGAAGTTGAACCGCAGGACCGCGAAGTCTCGCTCCGCGAAGGTCTGGTACAGCGTGTACACGACCTTGTTGTTCATCGTCCCGCCGTAGCGTGGGTGCGGGTGAAGGATCAGCGCGATCGGCGCGTTCGGCTCCTTGCCCTCCTGGAAACGCCCTTCCAGGCGCCCGGCCGGGCCGTTGAAAATAACTTCTGGCATCATGTCGTCCCAACGCGCCAGCCGCTGCGTCGGCGCGGGCTGTCGCGAATACTTGATTGCTTTGGTCGGGTACCGTATCTACACGAAAGCGGTCACCGGACCCAGGTTAATAGCGAGCGGACCGGTTCGCTGCCAAGAAAAACCGGATATTGATAGCAATATCAACAGGTTAAAGGCGACGCGGAGATGTTCAAACTGCTCAAGGCCGACATTGCCGCGTGCATGGAACGCGATCCGGCGGCGCGATCGGCACTCGAGGTGGCGCTGGTCTATCCCGGTTTTCACGCCATCTTGACCTACCGCATCGCGCACTGGTTCTGGGGTCATGGGTTGCGCTTCATCGCCAAGTGGCTGTCCTACATGGGCCGCTTCTTGACGGGCATCGAAATTCACCCCGGCGCCAAGATCGGCAAGGGCTTCTTTATCGACCACGGCACTGGCGTGGTGGTGGGCGAGACCGGCGAGATCGGCGACAACGTCACGCTCTATCACGACGTCACGCTGGGCGGGATTGCCCCCTCGGTCGACAGCGAGGCGCAGCGCGGCCAGAAGCGCCATCCGACGCTGGAGGACGACGTGATCGTCGGTTCCGGCGCGCAGATCCTCGGCCCGATCACCGTCGGCGCCGGCGCTCGCGTCGGTGCCAATTCCGTGGTGCTGCAGGATGTGCCGCCGCTGGCCACGGTGGTCGGCATTCCGGCCAAGGTGGCGCGTGGTCGCGCCCCGGAGAAGTCAGAGCACCCGCCCTTCGAGGCCTATGGCACCCGCGCCGATCTGTCCGATCCGACCATGCGGGTCGTCGAGGCCCTGCTCGACAAGGTGCAGAGCCTGTCGATGCGGGTGGAGGAACTGGAGCGCGAGCGTGCCGCCAGCACGCCGGAGTGGCATCTGGCCCAGCGTTTTGAAAGCGACGACGACGAGGAGAAGTCCACCGCCGAGGACGGTGGCGCGAAGTCCGAGAACTGACGCGGACGCCGAGGGCAGGGAGGCCGGGCATGAAGCTGACAACGAAGGCGCGCTACGCGGTCATGGCGATGGTCGACATCGCGGCGCATGACGGCAAGCGCCCGGTCAGCCTGGCCGACATTGCCGAGCGCGAGGAAATCTCGCTGCACTATCTGGAGCAGATCTTCGCCTGTCTGCGCCGACGCGGCCTCGTGGCGAGCGTGCGCGGGCCCGGTGGCGGCTACAAGCTGGCGCGGCCGGCCGAGCAGATCCGCATTGCCGAGGTCTTCTGCGCCATGGACGAGCCGCTGCGCGCCACGCGCTGCGATACGACATGGGAACATGGCTGCCGTCAGGACCGCGCCAAGTGCCGTACCCACGCGCTGTGGGAGGAGCTTGGCTGTGTCGTCGATCTCTACCTGAGCTCGGTGAGCCTGGCTGACGTGGCGACGGGGCGGATCGGCGCCTGCGGCCGGCCGGTACGGCCGGTCCCGATGCCGGACGAACTGGAGCTACCGGTCGGGAAGGCGGCGTCGTGATCTACCTCGACTACAACGCCACCGCACCCGCGCGTCCGGCCGTGATCGCCCGCGTCGCCGAGGTGATGAGCAACGTCGGCAACGCGTCGTCAGTGCACGCCGCCGGACGCGCCGCGCGCGAGATCGTCGAGGATGCGCGCGCCGAGGTGGCGATACTCGTCGGCGCGAAGCCGGAAGGTGTGCTCATGCTGTCGGGCGGCACCGAGGCGAACAACCTGGCGCTCAAGGGCATCGGCAAGCGGCGGTTGATGGTCTCCGCCACCGAGCATGGCGCCGTGCTGGCGCCGGCGCTGCTGATCGACGGCCGGGCGGTGCTGCTGCCGGTCGACCGCGACGGCCTGCTCGATCTGGCCGCGCTGGACAAGGCGCTGGCCGACGAGGATGGCCCGGCGCTGGTCTCGGTGATGATGGCGAACAACGAGACCGGCGTGATCCAGCCCGTGGCTGAGATTGCCGAGATCGCGCATCGCCACGGTGCGCTGTTCCACTGCGATGCGGTGCAGGCGGCCGGCAAGATCCCGGTCGACATGGCCGCGCTCGGCATCGACATGCTGAGCCTGTCCGCGCACAAGATCGGTGGCCCGCAGGGTATCGGCGCCCTCGTGTTGAACGGCGATATCCAGCTCGATGCGCAGATCGTCGGCGGCGGCCAGGAGCAAGGCCGGCGCTCCGGTACCGAGAATGTCGCTGGCGCCGCAGGCTACGGCGTCGCCGCCCGTGAGGCGCGCGAAGGCCTTGCCAAGTACGCCGAACTGGCCGTGCTGCGCGACGACATGGAACGCCGGCTGCGCCAGGTCACCAACGGCCTGGTCGTCCATGGCGAGGGCGCGCCGCGCCTGCCCAATACGTCGTGCCTGTCGATGCCCGGCGTGACCTCCGAGACCCAGGTCATTGCCTTCGATCTGGCCGGGATCGCGGTCAGTGCCGGGTCGGCCTGCTCGTCGGGCAAGGTGCACGCCAGCCACGTGCTGGAGGCGATGGACGTCGCCGAGGCGCCCGCGACCACGGCGATCCGTGTGTCGATGGGCTGGAATACCGAGCCCGGCGACATAGATCGTTTCGTCGAAGTCTGGACCGAGATATACAACCGCGGCCAGCGGTCCGCGGCGTAAGGAGCAAGAGAGCGAGTATGCCGAAGGTCGTCTTCGTCAGCGGCGATGGCAAGGAACGCCACGAGGTCGAGGCCACGGCCGGCATGACCGTGCTGGAGATCAGCCGCGAGCACGACATCGACATCGAGGGCGCGTGCGAGGGCTGCATGGCCTGCTCGACCTGCCACGTGATCGTCGACCCGGCGCACTACGACAAGCTGCCGGAGCCGGAGGAGGAGGAGATCGACATGCTCGACCTCGCCTTCGGCCTGACCAAGACCTCGCGCCTGGGTTGCCAGTTGGTGATCACCGACGACCTCGACGGCATTGTGCTGCGGTTGCCGCCGGCGACGCGCAACCTGCTGCTGGCGTGAACCGTCTATTCGACACGCTGAAGGCCGGGTGCGCCGACGATTGGCGCGCCTATACCGAGCATGCCTTCGTGCGTGGTCTGGGTGACGGCACGCTGCCCGAGCCGGCCTTTCGCCACTATCTGATCCAGGACTACCTGTTCCTGATCCACTTCGCCCGCGCCTACGCGCTGGCTGCCTACAAGGCCGACGATTTGGCCGACATGCGCGCGGCTGCCGCGACGCTGAACGGCCTGCTCGACGTCGAAATGAGCCTGCACGTGAAGTACTGCGGCGGCTGGGGGCTCACCGAGGCCGACATGGCCGCTGCGCCGGAAGCCATGGCCTGCGTTGCCTATACCCGCTTCGTGCTCGACACCGGCATGGCCGGCGACGCGCTCGACCTGGCTGTCGCGCTGGCGCCGTGCGTCGTCGGCTATGGCGAGATCGGCCAGGCGCTGGCCGCCGACTCGGCAACCAAGCTCGACGGCAATCCCTACCGTGACTGGATCGAGATGTATTCCGGCGCGGAGTACCGCGAGGTGGTCGAGGCCACGGTGGCGCAACTCGATCGCCTGGCCGAGCGTCGCCTGAGCGAGGCCCGTCGCCCGGCGCTGCAGGCCGTCTTCACCCAGGCGACCCGCCTCGAAGCCGGGTTCTGGGACATGGGCCTGAACCAGCTCGCCTAGGCCGCGCCCAGCAGGACGCGGCAACTTTAGGGCAGGCGGCGTGCTGTTGCGCGCCGCCTAGGCGCGCGCCGCACGGCTCTCCGCCCGCGTCACCCAGATGGTACCGGCGCAGATGATCGCGGCGCCGATCCAGGTCCACGCGTCCGGCAGTTCGGCGAAGAACAGGAAGCCGACGGCGGCCGTCGCCGGCAACCGCAGGAAGTCGTACGGCTGGGTCTGCGAGGCCTCGGCGATCTTCAGCGAGCGCACGATGCCGTACATGTTGAGATTGCCGAAAAGCGCCATCGCCGCCAGCCAGAGAAACTCGGTGGCGGTCGGCCAGTCCCAGACGAACAGCGCCGGCAGCAGCGACAGCGGTACCGAGATCAGTGCCAGCAACGCTACCATCAGCTCCGCCGACTCGCGCATTGCCAGGATGCGCCCGAAGATCACCACGCCGCCGAATGTGACCGACGAGACCAGCACATAGAAGGCCGCGAGGTCGAACACCGCCACCCCGGGGCGCAGCATCATCAGCACGCCGGCGAAGCCGACCGTGAGGCCAATCAAGCGTGCCGCGGTCAACTTCTCGCTCAGGAAGAACGCCGCCAGGACGACGGTGAACAGCGGCGTGGTGAAGCTGATCGCCGTCACCTCGGCGATGGGCATCACCGCGACGGCCAGGTACATCGTCGTCGATGACGCCACCAGACATGTGGCGCGCGCGACATGCATGAGGACGGAGCGGTTCGGGAGGCGCGTTGCGCGTACGCGCAACGCCAGCGGCAGGAACATCAGCGCCGCGAGGAAGTTGCGCCAGAACGAGATCACGAAGATCGACAGGTCGGCCGACAGGTAGCGCGCGACCCCAAGCATGGCGGCGAAGTTGAACGCGGTGAACAGCATCCAGCCGCCCACGCGCAACGGCACCGGCAGGCCGCCGGCGGCGACGGTCATCGGCTCAGCTCACCTGGAACGGCGGGTCGCTGTCGATCCAGCGTTGTCCATCGAAGATGGTGAAGCGGTTGTGCGGGGTGATGTAGCTGGTGTGCGTGACCAGCGTGTCGTTGGCCCAGCGGTGCAGCGTGACCGCGGGCGGTTCCATCACCGTCGCAAGTTCGTTGTTGGTGAGGTTCAATTCGATCTGGTGCGCCGTTGCCGGCACGACGCAGGCGATGGTGCCGGCGAAGGCCTGCGTCACCGGCCGGTGCAGATGGCCGCACAGGACGCGCTCCACCTGCGGCGCCGCCGCGATGATGGTGGCGAAGCGATCGCGCCCAACCAGCGCGGGCTCATCCATCTTCTCTACGCCGCAGTCGAAGGGCGGGTGATGCATGTACACCACCGTCCGCCGCTCGGGAGCTGCCGCCAATGTCGTTTCCAGCCAGTCCAGGCGCGCATCGCATAGCTCGCCGGCGCCGGAGCCGGGAATCACGGTGTCCAGTGCCACCAGCCGCAGCGGATGATCGTCCACCGCGTACTGGACGAACCCCTGGGCCGGCAGGTACGCGTGGTCCGGGAAGGCGGCCAGCAGCGCGTCGCGCGCGTCGTGGTTGCCGGGGATCAGGTAGACCGGCATGTCCAGCGGCGCCAACAGGTCGCGCAGCCGTGCGTACTCGTCCGGCTGGCCTCGATCCACGAGGTCGCCGGTCGCGAGCACGATGTCGGGGCGTGGGCTCATCCGGTTGATGTGATCGACCGCGCGCGCCAGGTGCGCCGCCGTGGCATAGTGTCGGTCCAGCCGCCCGCCCGCGACGGTGACGTGAAAGTCGGTGATCTGCGCGATTAGCATGGCTTCACTCTTAGCAAGCCGACCTGGGCAAGGCCATCGGCTTGTCGTCGCTTCGCGGCGCGCGATAAGTTGCAAATGTAACTAATAAGACGAGGAAAACGACCATCATGGCAAAGGCGTTCGCATCGCAGGGCGACATGACCGAGAAGAAGGTCACCTTCGAGAAGCTGGCGGACTGTGCGTACAGCTATTCGGCAGAGGGCGACCCGACATCGGGCGTGGTGATCGGCGACGATGCGGTGATGGTGATCGATACCCGCTCTACCCCGCTGGCGGCGCAGGACCTGATCAAACGCGTCCGCAAGGTGACGAAGAAGCCGATCAAGTATGTCGTCCTGACGCACTACCACGCCGTGCGAGTGCTGGGTGCCGCCGCCTACCAGGCCGACTACGTGGTCTGCTCCGACATGACCCATGACCTGATCAAGGAGCGCGGCCGGCAGGACTTCAAGTCGGAGGTGCAGCGCTTCCCGCGGCTGTTCGAAGGGGTGGAGACCGTGCCCGGTCTGACCTGGCCGAACATGACCTTCTCCAACGAGATGACGATCTTTCTCGGCAAGCTGGAGGTGCGGCTGATGCACCTCGGCAAGGCGCACACCAAGGGCGACATCGTCGTCTGGCTGCCGCGCCAGCGCATCCTGTTCTCCGGCGACCTGGTCGAGAACGGCGCCACCCCTTATGCCGGCGACGCCTATCTGAAGGAATGGCCCGACACGCTGCAGGCGGCGCGCGACCTGAAGCCGCGCATGCTGGTGCCCGGGCGCGGGCCGGCCTGCAAGACGCCGGCGGCTTGTGAGAAGGCGATCGCCGGTACGCAGGAATTTGTGACCGCGCTCTACCGCAACGTCGAGCGCGGCGTGAAGCGCAAGCAGGACCTGAAGACGGTGTTCGACAACACCGCGCGCCAGTTGCGCAAGAAGTACAGCGACTGGGCGATCTTCGAGCACTGCCTGCCGTTCGACATCACCCGCTGCTACGACGAGGTTTCCGGGATCTACGATCCGCGCATCTGGACCGCCAAGCGCGACATGGAGATGTGGAAGACGCTGCAGGACTGAACATGCCGGTCAGCCGCGAATACCAGGAGCACGTCGCCGAACTGCTGGCGCCGCTGGGTGGCGTCGAGGCCAAGCGCATGTTCGGCGGCGCCGGGCTGTTCTACCGCGACCTGATGTTCGCGCTGATTGCCGACGACGTCCTCTATTTCAAGGTCGACGACGAGACCCGGCCGGCTTTCGAGGCCGCCGGTGTCGGCCCCTTCGAGTACGACACCAAGAATGGCCGCCGGGCGCTGTCCGGCTACTGGCGTGTGCCCGACGAGGTGCTGGACGACGGCGACGAACTCGTCGCCTGGGGCCGGCGCGCCGCCGACGTGGCGCTGGCCGCCGACGCCGCGAAGCCGAAAGCGAAACGGAAAACGGGGAAGCGCAAAGGTGGCGAGCGCTGAACTGACCGCCGCGCGCCGGCGCTACGCCGACCATGTGACGCACATCTCCGGCGCCCGCGATCCGCGCTTGCGCGAGGCCTTCGCCTGCGTCCCGCGTGAGCGTTTCCTCGGCCCACCGCCCTGGCTCTACTTCGGTGAGCGCGGTTATCAGCCGGTTGCCGGCGACGACTCGGTCCGGCTGTACGACGACATCGTCGTCGCGCTGCGCCCCGGCGACGGCATCAACAACGGCCAGCCCAGCCTGCACGCCACGTGCCTCGCCGCGTTGGCGGTGCGTCACGGCGACCGCGTGCTGCATGTCGGCTGCGGAACCGGCTACTACAGCGCCATCCTGAGCGAGCTCGCCGGTCCGGAGGGCTGGGTCGCGGCCTACGACCTGGTGCCGGACCTGGTCGAGGCGG
>CAZVLI010000166.1:0-7671 GCA_964627965.1 uncultured Rhodospirillales bacterium | reverse complement strand
GGTGGTGCCGATGTGATGCGACATGCCGGACAGGCCGATGAATGCGCCGCCGCCGCGCTCGATCATGTGCGGCACGGTCGCCTTGGCCAGCGTGAAGGCACCGTCCAGCGCGACCGACATGATCTCGCGCCACTCGGCGAATTCCATCTCCAGGAAGGGTGTCTGGCGGCGCAAACCGGCATTCGAGACGGCGATATCGACGCCACCGAAGGCTTGCACCGTGGCGGCGACCATCTCCGCCACCGCCGGCGCGTCCGAAACGTCGGCGCGATAGGCCATCGCCTTGCCGCCGGCGCCGTTGATCTCGTCGGCAACCGCCTGAATCGCCGCTTCGTCGTGCCGGCCGTTGACGACCACCGCCGCCCCATCCTCGGCCAGTGCCAGCGCCGTTGCCCGGCCGATATTCTTGCCCGCGCCCGTGATGATCGCGACCTTGCCGGCCAGCGGCGTCGCCGTCGTGTCTGCCATGCAGCGTCCTCCATTTGGCAAGCGCCTAGCTTAGTGCAACCATGCCGTCACAACACAGGGAGGGCTCGATGACAGCGACGGTGGAGATCGCCCAGGGCAGGCTTGCCGGCTCGACGGCTGGCGGAATCGAAGCCTATCGCGGCGTCCCCTTCGCCAGCGCCCCCCGTTTCGCCGCTCCCGGCCCGGCGCCGACGTGGACCGGCACCCGCGACGCCACCGCGCACGGCCCCGAGGCACCGCAGGATTCCGGGCCGATGGACGCCTTTCTCGGCGGCAGCGGCCTGCCGCGCGCGGAAGAATGCCTGAATCTCAACATCTGGCGCCCGACCGACGGCGAGAACCTGCCGGTCATGGTGTTCATCCACGGCGGTGGGTTCTCCTACGGCAGCGCCGGCCACCCCTGCTACGACGGCGCGGCGCTGGCCCGGCGCGGGCAGGTCGTCGTCGTCACGCTGCAATACCGGCTCGGTGTCCTCGGCCTCCTGTGGCACCCGGCACTGGCCGACCCGTCGGCAGAGTTCGATGGCAACTGGTGCATGCAGGACCTGCTCGCCGGCCTGCGATGGGTACGCGAGAACATTGCCAGCTTCGGCGGCGACGCCGGCAATGTGACCATCTTCGGCGAATCCGCCGGCGGCGTCGCGGTGGCGCAGCTCGCGCTGTCGCCCTTCGCGCGCCCGCTGATCCGACGAGCCATCATCCAGAGCGCCTCACCGAATGCGGTCGGCCGGGCGCAACACGAGCAGGCCGCCGACGCCTTCGTGAAACAAGCCGGCATCGCCGCCGACACCGCCGCGATGCGCGCACTTTCGGTAGAGCAGGTGATGGCGGCGCAGCCGACCTGGGCCGCCGCCGTCGGCGCCGGCCGACCGGCACCACGGCCGATGGTCGACGGCAAGCTGCTGCCCGACTGGCCAAACGCGGTCGCTGATCGGGGCGAGTTGCGCGACCTAGACATCATGGTGAGCTACTGCCGCGACGAGTTCGCGCTGATGGCCGCACGAATGCCGATCCCCGCGGACGACGACGGCGTCCGCGCCAGCCTGCGCGCCGATGGGCTGCCCGCCGACCTGCTGGATGCCTATCGCGCCGCGCGCGCCGGCCGGGGCCAGAGCGACGATACGCTCTCGGTCTGGCTCGCCTTAAAGACCGATACGCTGATCCGGGTGCCGGCGCTCGATCTCCTGGCGCGGCATTCCGGCCAGGGCGGCAACGGATATGCTTGTGCGGTGACCTGGGAGAGCCGGTTGAAGGCCAAGGCGCTAGGTCGCGCCCTCGGCGCCTGCCACACGCTCGAACTGGCACCGCTCTTCGGTACTCACCAGGCAACGCCGGAACTGTCGCGCCTGGCCGGCGGCGCGGAAGCCGACGCCTTCTCGGACCTTATCCAGGACGCCTGGATCGCGTTCGCCAAGACCGGCAACCCAGCGACAGCCGCCACCGGTGACTGGCCAATGTTCACCGCCGACCGGCGCGCCACCATGTGCATGAACCACGAAGCCCAATTGCAAGACGACCCCTGGGGCGAGGAACGCGCCGCGATGCAGGACGCGCTTACCGCCACCGACGCCGCCGCCTGAAGGAGCCCGACATGGCCAAGACCGATCTCACGCAACTGGAGTTGATCGACGTTGCCGGGCGCCTCGCGCGCAAGGAGGTCTCTCCGGTCGAGCTCACCAAAGCGGTGCTGAAGCGCATCGAGAAGCTGGACAAGAAACTGTCCAGCTACGCCCTGGTCACCGCCGACCACGCACTGAAGCAGGCGAAGAAGGCCGAGGCCGAGCTGGCCAAGGGCCGGGTGCGCGGGCCGCTGCATGGCGTGCCGATCGCGGTGAAGGACCTGTGCTGCACCAAGGGCATCGTCACCGCCGCTGGCACCAAGGTGCACGGCAAGTTCAAGCCGAAACAGGACAGCACGGTGGTGGCGCGGTTCGCCGAGGCCGGCGCGGTCCTGCTCGGCAAGCTGCAGATGACCGAAGGCGCCTTCGCCGAACACCACCCTGACGTGACCGTGCCGAAGAATCCCTGGGGCGTGAGCTACTGGTGCGGCGCCTCGTCCAGCGGTTCGGGGGTGGCGACGGCGGCCAGCCTGTGCTTCGGCTCGCTCGGTTCAGACACCGGCGGCTCGATCCGCTTTCCCTCCGCCGCCAACGGCGTCACCGGGTTGAAGCCGACCTGGGGCCGGGTGTCACGCTACGGCGTGTTCGACCTGGCGCCGAGCCTGGATCACGTCGGCCCGATGGCACGCTCGGCGGCGGACTGCGCCGCGCTGCTCGGCGCCATCGCCGGACCGGACAAGAACGACCCGACGGCGGCGCAGGAGCTCGTCCCGAACTATCTCGCCAACGCCGGTCGCGGCATTCGCGGCCTGAAGATCGGCATCGACAACCGCTACAACGCCAAGGGCGTCGACACCGCGACGGTCGCGGTCACCAAGCGCGCCACCAACATGCTCGCCGAGCTCGGCGCCGAGATCGTCGATATCCGCTTTCCCGACGTCGACCGGGTGGTGCGCGAATGGCTGCCGCATTGCGCCGTCGAGACCGCCTACGCCCACAAGGACACCTACCCGAAGAAGAAGGACGACTACGGTCCCGCGCTGGCCGGCCTGATCGACGCCGGGCTGGACGTTTCTGGCATGGACTACCAGGGCATCCTGCTGAACCGTGCCGAATTCTCTGGCCGGGTGCAGGCGCTGTTCGCGGTCTGCGACCTGATCCTGATGCCGGCGATGCCTTACGCGGCGCCAACGCTGGACATGATGGCGACGCTGGGCGAGGACCCGGAGGCGATCAACACGCTGCTGCGCTTCACCGCGCCGATCGACTATTCCGGCAACCCGGCGCTGACCATGCCCGGCGGCATGACGGAGGCCGGCATTCCGATCGGCTTCCAGCTCGTCGGCCGGAACTTCGAGGAGGACGTCGTGCTGCGCGCCGGCGCCGCCTTCCAACGCGCCACCGACTGGCACAAGGCCCGGCCGAAGCTGTAGAGGCTAGGTGTCCGCCAGATAGGCGACGGCGGCTTCCACGCCGCCGGAGCGGTGCGGCACGCCGGCCGTTTTCATCGCCAGTTCGATGGTCGACAGCGCGCCGAGCAGCATCGGCTCGTTCAGGTCGCCCAGGTGGCCGATACGGAACACCTTGCCGGCCAGCCGCGTCAGGCCACCGCCCAGCGAGAGGTTGTAGCGCGTCGCCGCCTTGCGCAGCGTTTCCGCATCGTGGCCCTCGGGCATCAGCACGGCGGTCACCGAGTTCGACAGCCGCTCCGGCACCTGGCCGAACAGCCGCGGCCCCTCGCCGTCGCCGGTCCACGCGCCGACCGCGCGCCGCGTCGCCTCGCCGAACCGGGCGTGACGGGCAAAGACCTGGTCCAGCCCCTCTTCCTCCAGCATGTGCAGCGACTCGTAGAGGCCGAAGAACAGGTGAACCGGCACGGTACCGGGGAAATCCTGCGGCTCGCGCCCTTCCATGGTGCGCCAGTCGAGATACTTGCGAGGCAGTGTCGCCTTGTGGGAGGCCGCCAGTGCCTTCTCCGACACGCCGGTGAAGCCAAGACCGGTCGGCAGCATCAACCCCTTCTGCGAGCCGCCGACGGCGACATCGACGCCCCATTCGTCCATGCGGAAGTCGATGCTGGCCAGCGACGAGATGGTGTCGGACAGCAGCAGCGCCGGGTGCTTCGCCGCGTCCATCGACTTGCGATAGCCGGCGACCGGATGGGTCATGCCGGTCGCGGTCTCATTGTGCACCGCCAGCACGCCCTTGATCTCGTGCGCGGTATCCGCTTCCAGCCGCGCCTGCAGCGCGTCCGGCGTGACGCCCTGGTCCCAGTCGGCCGGCAAAGTCTCCGCGCGCACGCCGAGATGCTCGGCCATCGCCGCCCAGCGCTCGGAGAAGAACCCTGATTCCATCACCAGCACCAGGTCGCCCGGCGAGAACACGTTGACGATGCTGGCTTCCCAGGCGCCGTGCCCGCTGGAGGGGTAGATGAACAGCTTCTGCTCGGTCTTCAGCACCCGCATCACGCCGGCGTGGCAGTAGCGGTGAATGTCCATGAACTCCGGCGCGAAGAAGTCCATCGACGGCGAGGCCATCGCCTTCAGGACGCGTTCGGGGATGTTGGTCGGCCCCGGATTGAAGAAGAAAGGCCGGCCCTGGCGAGCGCTGTTCACGAGATCATCCTCCCGACACGGGATTGCATTTCACGGCTGCCGCCGTTCTGCCCGATGCGGCTACGCACGGCAAGGACCGGCGCGCTCAAATGGCCCGGTCGAAACGGAATCAAATCATCAACTTTCGGCGAGAAGCCGATAAACCGCAGCGCACATCAGCATCCACGAAGCTCAACCCAAGAAGCCCAACGGACCCTGAATCGATCTGCCAACAACACTCGCCAAGCGGTTCAACCGACTCACGAAATCGGCCCACGCCCTGATCGGGCGCGGGCCGAATCCGTTTCTCATCTTCTCGGGCTAAGCGACTCTCAGGACTCGTCGATCTGGCGCCGCAGCTTCTCGCGGTAACGCCGGCGCGCGACCAGACCGCCGACGACGACCGCGGCCAGCACGATCACCGGCAGGATGTGCGCCGGCTCGGTCAGGAAGTGCGCGTAACTGGCATTGGCGCCATGGTCGTGATTGCCGACATGCGCCGCCGCGCTCGCCGGCGCCAGTACCGCCATGAGGCCCAGAATGGTTTGCGTCTTCATGCTTATCCCCTGCTCCTTTTTTCTAAGCATGCATCTTCGCGCGCGATGGCGCCAGCCCGCCCAGCCGGACGATGGTGTCGATCACCACCGGCAACCCTTCGCCGGTCTTCAGGTTGGTGAACACGAACGGCCGCTCGCCGCGCATCCGCTCCGTATCCGCGCGCATCACGTCGAGATCAGCTCCGACCAGCGGCGCCAGGTCGATCTTGTTGATGACCAGCAGGTCCGAACGGGTGATGCCCGGCCCGCCCTTGCGCGGGATCTTCTCGCCGGCGGCGACATCGATGACGTAGATCGTGATGTCGGCCAGCTCCGGCGAGAAGGTCGCGGCCAGATTGTCGCCGCCGCTCTCGATGAAGCAGATTTCCGCCGTCGGAAAGGTTCGACGCATGTCAGCCAGCGCCGCCAGGTTGATCGACGCGTCCTCGCGGATCGCCGTGTGCGGGCAGCCGCCGGTCTCGACCCCCATGATCCGCTCCGCCGGCAACGCGCCGGATCGGGTCAGGATCATCTGGTCTTCCTTGGTGTAGATGTCGTTGGTGATGGCGATCAGGTCGTAGTCGTCGCGCATCGCCTTGCACAGGGACTCGGTGATCGCCGTCTTGCCGGAGCCGACCGGCCCGCCGATGCCGACCCGAAGCGGCCCGGTGATCGAATTCGCCATTGCTCGTTACCTCCTACGACCTGAACAGCCGCGTGTATTGCGTTTCGTGATTGGCCGAGGCCCAGTCCAGCATCACCGCCGCGCTGCCGAGATCAGCGAGCGTCGCCTTGGACGCCAGCGACGCGACCTCTTCGGCAACCGGTTCCAGCGAGGCGACAGCGCGCAGACCGTCGGACTGCCCCAGCGGCACCAGCCGTACGCCGGCGCTGACCAGGTTCGCGGCCCAGGCCAGCAAATAGGCTGGCAGGCAACTCTCCAGCGCCATTTTGTGATGCGCACACACCACCGCGACGGCGAACGGATAGGGCGCGTCCTCGAATGGCAGGTCGACCGGCCAGGCCGCGCGGGCGGCGGCCAGGAAAGCCGTGCCCTGCGCCTCGGTTTCCAGCGCCAGCTCGGAGGTCGCCGGCAGCGCCCGGGCAAGCTCCAGAAGCTCCGGTGTCGGGTCGGCCCAGGCGCGCGCGAAAATCACCGCATCGCACCAGCCGGTGCCGTGCCGCAGGTCGGCCTCCAGCCAGTCGGCCAGGGTTTCCCAGTCGGTGACCAACCCTTGCTCGACGGCGTATTCCAGTCCGTGGCTATAGCTGAACCCGCCGACCGGAAAAGCCGGCGACAGCCACGTCTGCAGCTTCAGCAGGTCAGTGGTGGTGGTCATGGCCGTGCCCGTGTCCATGGGAATGCCCGTGTCCGCCGTAGGCGCCGCCTTCCGGCTGGAACGCCGCACGGACGTGGCGAACCTCGGCGCCGAGGCCCTGCAGCATCGCCTCGATGACGTGGTCGGGCCGGATCAGAATGCGGTCGGGATGGATTTCCGCCGCGAGGTGCCTGTTGCCGAGATGCCAGGCGACACGCAATTGCAGATGCGGCTCCGCGCAGCGCACCTCCAGCAGATCCTCTGGTGCCGCCCGTACCGCGATCCAGCCGCCGTCGGCGAGTCTGAGCCCGTCGCCGTCGGCCATCGCCCTGGCTTCCTTGAGATCGAGCAGCACGTCATTGCCGGCATCCGTCGTCAGGCGCAGGCGGCGCCGATGCCGAGTATCGAAGTCGAGCGTGACGCTGTCCCGGGCATCACCCGCCGGCCATTCCCCCGCTACGAAATGTGCGATCGCGTGATCCATGTCCCGGTCCTCAGTACATGAAGTACCGCTGCGCCATGGCCAGGACCTCGGCCGGCTCGCAGGTCAGCAGCGCGCCGTCGGCACGCACCTCGTAGGTCTCCGGATCGACGTCGATATTCGGCGTCAGGTCGTTCAGCACCATCGCCTTCTTGCCGATCCCGCCGCGCGTGTTCACCACCGGCAGAACCTCCTTGGCGAGACCGTAGCGGCCGGCGACATCGGCCTCGACCGCCGCCTGGCTGACGAAGGTCACCGCCGACTCGGTCAGCGCCCGTCCAAAGCTGCCGAACATCGGGCGCATGTATTCCGGCTGCGGCGTCGGGATCGACGCGTTCGGGTCGCCCATCACCGCCGCGGCGATGGTGCCGGACTTCAGGATCAGCGCCGGCTTCACCCCGAAGAAGGCCGGCGACCACAGCACCAGGTCGGCCATCTTGCCGACCTCGACCGAGCCGATGTGATCGGCCATGCCGTGCGCGATGGCCGGATTGATCGTGTACTTGGCGATGTAGCGGCGGGCCCGCAGGTTGTCGTTCTCGCCGGTCTCGCCCTCCAGCCGGCCGAACTGCCGCTTCATCTTATCGGCGGTCTGCCAGGTCCTGATCAGCACCTCGCCGACCCGGCCCATCGCCTGGCTGTCCGATGCGATGATCGAAAACGCACCCATGTCGTGCAGGATGTCCTCCGCCGCCATGGTCTCCTTGCGGATGC
>CAZVLI010000165.1:0-7676 GCA_964627965.1 uncultured Rhodospirillales bacterium | reverse complement strand
CGGCGGCACGGCCGGTTCGCCGACGCCGGTGGCGTGGGTGGCGAACTTGTTCGGCACAATGTGCGTGTGCACCTTCTCCGGGAACCGGTCCATCCGCGACATCTCGTAGTCGTGGTAGTTGGACTGCTGCACCGCGCCATTCTTGTAGGTGATGGCCGAGTACAGCGCGAGGGTCATGCCCATCACGGCACCGCCCTCGGTCTGCGCCGCCACCCGCTCTGGCGAGATGGTGAAGCCGCAGTCGATCGCGGTATGCACCTCCGGCACGCTGATGGTGCCATCGTCGGCCACCTTCACGTGCACCACCGACGCCGCGTAGCTGACGAAGCTACGGTGCACGGCAATGCCGAGCCCCTCACCCTTCGGCATCGACTTGCCCCAGCCGGCCTTGTCGGCCGCCAGGCGCACGACGTGCTTCAGGCGCGCGGTGTCGATCGGGAACTCGTCGTAGGGCTCGCCGTAGTTCCAGTGGTCCTTCGGCAACGTCGCCGCCGGAATGATCCGGTCCGGCCCGATCAGCTCAAGCAGCATGTCCTTCGGGTCCTTGCCGAGCTCGTTGGCGAGTTCGGCCACGAAGGACTGCACGGCGAAGGCACGCGGGATGTTCGACACCGAACGGAACCAGGCGACGCGGGTGTGCGCCATTGCCTTGCCGTTCTCGATCGACATGTTGGGAATGTCGAACGGGTTGTCGACATGGCCCATCGCGCTCTCGATGAAGAACTGATGGCCCGAGTCCGGCGCGAAGATCGACAGGATCGACGGCGCGACGGAGTTATGCCGCCAGCCCACGACCTTGTTGTTCTTGTCGACCGCCGCTTCGATCCGCTCCACCGAGGTGGTGTGGTAGAACGCCGCCTGGATGTCGTCCTCGCGGGTCCACTGCAGCTTCACCGGCGCACCGACCGCCTTGGAGACGACCGCCGCCTCGATCGCGAAGTCGCACTGCGACTTACGGCCGAAACCACCGCCGAGCAGCGTCACGTGCGTGGTGACGTCGGCTTCGTCCATCTCCAGCGCCGCGGCGATGTCCTGACGGGCACCGTACGGGCTCTGCAACGGACCCCAGATCTCCGCCTTGCCGTCCTTGACCTCGGCGACCGCGACGAGCGGCTCCATGGTCACGTGCGCCATGTGCGGCTGGTAGTACTCGGCGGAAACCACCTTGGCGGCATTCTTGAACGCCGCGTCGGCATCGCCCTGGGCCCGCAAAACCTTGCCGGTCTTCTTGGCGGTGGCCGACATTTCCTTGTGGTAGGCCTCCGAGTCGTAGCCGGCATGCGGGCTGTCCGACCACTCGACCTTCAGGGCATCGCGACCCTTGATCGCCGCCCAGGTGGAGTTGGCCACCACCGCCACGCCGCCCAGCGGGGCGAACTTGGCCGGGATGTTGGCGCCCTTGATCGGCACCACCTTCTCCACGCCCGCGATCTTCATCGCGGCGCTGTCGTCGACTGACTTCACCGTCGCACCCAGCACCGGCGGACGCGCGACCGCGGCGAACTTCATGCCCGGGCGGATGACGTCGGCGCCGTAGACCGCCTTGCCGGTGGTGATGTCGTGCAGGTCGTAGAGCGGAATCTCGCTCTTGCCGATGTAGCGGAACTCGGCCTCGTCCTTGAACTCAAGGGCGTCGAAGATCGGCACCTGTTCCTTCATCGCGGCCTCGGCGAGATCGCCGTAGCCGAGCTTGGTGCCGCTCGGGATGTAGCCGACGCCCTCGGCCATGGTCTGCTTCTTCAGCAGATGCACTTCGTGGTTCTCCGCCCGCACCATCTCGCGCGGCACGCCCCAGCGCTTGACCGCCGCGGTGACCAGCATGTGCCGGACCGCAGCGCCCATGATCCGGGCCGGCTGCACGTGGTGGCGCAGCGAACGGGAACCGTCGGTGTCCTGGTTGCCGTATTTCGGCTCGTCGCCAACGGCCTGCTCGATCTTCACGCGCGACCAGTCGGCGTCGAGTTCCTCGGCGATCACCATCGGCACATAGGTGCGCGCACCGGTGCCCATCTCGGAACGGTGCGCGATGATGGTCACCGTGCCGTCCTTGGCGATCGAGACGAAGATGTTCGGGTCGGCAACGATGCCGTGCGGCATCGCGTGGCCGCCGTGATTGTACGGCTTGAACGCGGCAGCTGACTTCGGCAGCACGTGCATGGCGACAACCAGGCCGCCCAGCGACGCGCCGCCCTTCAGGAACGACCGGCGGCTGCCTTCGACCTTCTCGATGACCGCATGCGTGGCTTCGCTCACGCGCTCGCGGGCAGCTTGCTCAAGATAATGCAACATGGCGTCACACTCCCCCGCCGGCCAGCCGAACGGCAGCGTGAATCCGCTGGTAGCAGCCGCAGCGGCAGATGTTCCCGGCCATGGCCTCGGTGATTTCCGCGTCGCTCGGCGCCGCGTTCTCGGACAGCAGCGAGGCGGCCTGCATGATCTGTCCGGCCTGGCAGTAACCGCACTGCGGCACGTTCAGCTTGCGCCAAGCCTTCTGCACCGGATGGTCGCCGGCTGGATCGAGCCCTTCGATCGTGGTAACGGCCTTGCCACTGACATCGGAGAGCTGCGTCTGGCAGCTGCGCACGGCCTTGCCGTCGACGTGTACGGTGCAAGCACCGCACAGGCCGGCGCCGCAGCCGAACTTGGTGCCGGTCATCTCAAGATGATCGCGGATCACCCAGAGCAGCGGCGTGTCCTCGGTGGCGTCGACGTCGCGCGCGACACCGTTGATGGTGATTTTGGTCATGAGTCCTCCCCAAACGCGTTGCGTTTTGAGGGAAGCGTCCCGTCACCACGGTGCGGCAATACAGGCCGCCCGTCGGCCCATACGACGGTGCGGCGGACTCGCTCGTCCGGCCTGTTCGTCATCGCCGTGGCTTGCTTTCGTGCCACTTGATCGGTCGATGACCGCCTTTGCCTCGCTGATGCGCGTGACCTTCCCGCCAACATCTTCGCGGCCCGAACAGGGATATGTCAACGCACCAACGCAGCTGTGTGTGGATTCAGCCGGGCCCCGGCGACGTTGACGGCGGCGAATGGCGTCACTACGGTCCGCGCCCGCAACTTAGCGAAGATCGTCGCCGTGAAAGCCCTGCACCCGCTGCGCGCCGTTCACCTGTTATTGATCGCCGCGCTCACCTGGCCCGCGATGGCCGCCGCGGATACGCCCGTCGTGCGTGTCTCGATCCTGCAATCGGGCACCGTCGACTGGGTCCTTCAGAGCATTCTTCACCATGGAGACGATCGCGCCGCCGGCGTGAAACTCGAGCGTCGCGGGCTCGCCGGAACCGACGCCACGCGCGTCGCATTGCTCAGCGGCGATGCCGACGTGATCGCGGGCGACTGGATCTGGACGTCGCGACAGCGCGCCGAGGGCGAGGACTTCGCGTTCGTGCCGTTCTCCAGCGCCGTCGGCGCCTTGATGGTGCCTGCGCAATCGCCGATCGGCGCCCTGCCCGACCTGGCCGGCAAACGGCTCGGGATCGCCGGCGGTCCGGTCGACAAGAGCTGGCTGCTGCTGCGGGCGGTGACGCAGGTACGACACAAGCTCGCCATCGCCGACGCGGTGCAGGCGTCCTATGGCGCCCCGCCGTTGCTTAACCAGCAGCTGCGCCATGACCGGATCGATGCCGTGCTCACCTTCTGGCATTACGCGGCGAGGCTGCAGGCCGACGGCTACCGGCGGCTGGTCGACGTGCGTACGTTGATCGAGGAGCTGGGCGGCGACGCCACCCTGCCGATGATCGGGTTCGTGTTCCGCGCCAGCTGGGCCGACGCGAATCCCAGCGCCATCAAGGGTTTCGTGACGGCAGTCCGCGCCGCGCAAGCGCGCCTGGCGAAGTCCGACGCGGAGTGGGAACGGCTGCGGCCGCTGACCAAGGCACGTAGCGACGCGGAACTCGCCGCCCTGCGCGATACCTTCCGGGCCGGCATCCCCGACTGGAGCGCCGAGCAAATGTGGCAGGCCTCGGCCGACGCGATCTTCGCCGTCCTGGCCGCCGAGGGCGGGGCGCGCCTGGTCGGCAAGTCGACCGAATTGCAGCCAGGCACTTTCTGGCAACCGAGCCCGTGAGTCGCCTGGGCGGCACGCTGATCTACCGGCTGCTGTCGCTGGTTGCGCTTGTCGTCGCGTGGGAGATCGCGGGCCAGCTCGCCGACAGCCGTCTGTTTCCGCCGCTCTCGTCCGTGTTGCAGACCATCGTGGCCGAAACCGCCGAGGGCCGGATGGTCGGCGAGACCGCGATCACCCTGGCCCGCGTCGCCGCGAGCTTCGCGCTGGCCATGTTGATCGGCTCGGCCCTCGGCCTGCTGCTCGGCCGTTCGCCGCGCCTGGACGGCCTGCTCGACTCGTGGGTGCTGCTGCTGCTGAACCTGCCGGCGCTGGTGGTGATCGTGCTGGCCTATGTCTGGTTCGGCCAGATCGAGGCGGCCGCCATCGGCGCCGTGGCGATCAACAAGATCCCGACCGTGGTCGTGATGGTGCGCGAGGGCGCCCGGGCGCTCGACCCGGAGCTGGAGGAGATGGCGCGCAGCTTCCGCCTGTCGCGCTGGCGCACGCTCAAGCACATCATCTTGCCACAGCTCTACCCCTACCTGATGGGCGCGGCCCGCTCCGGCCTGGCGCTGGTCTGGAAGATCGTGCTGGTGGTCGAGCTGCTGGGCCGGCCGAACGGCGTCGGCTTCCAGATCTCCATCGCCTTCCAGCATTTCGACGTGGTCACCATCCTGGCCTACGCGCTGACCTTCATCATCGTCGTCCAGGCGGTCGAGTTCGGCATGCTGCGTCCGCTCGACCAGCGGCTGCACCGGTGGCGGCGATGAGCGGCGCATTGACCATCCACATCGCCGCCAAGCGTTTCCCGGACCCGGCCGGTGAGCCGCGCCTGGCGCTACGCGACGTCCGCCTCGATATCGCGGCGAACGAGATGGTCTGCCTGTTCGGCCCGTCGGGCTGCGGCAAGACGACGTTGATGAACATCGTCGCCGGTCTCGACGCCGACTACGAGGGCACGCTCGATTTCGGCGGTCCGCGCCCGGCCATCGGCGTCGTATTCCAGAACCCGCGCCTGCTGCCGTGGCTGACGGTGGCGCAGAACATCGCCCTGGTGCTGCCCGACGACGCGGACGCAAAGGTCGACGCGGTGCTGGCCGCGACCGGCCTGACGGCGCATCGCGACCATTTTCCGGGTCAACTCTCCGGCGGCCTCGCGCGCCGCGTGGCCCTGGCCCGCGCGATGGTGGTGGAGCCGGCCCTGCTGCTGCTGGACGAGCCCTTCGCCTCGCTGGACCAGGCCGGCGCCGACGATCTCCGCCGCGCGTTGCAGCAGGTCTTGAACGACCGGCCGACGACGTCGCTGTTCGTCACCCACGACCTGCGCGAGGCGGCCTTGCTCGCCGACCGGGTGGTGTTCCTGTCGGCTGCGCCGGCATCCGTGGTGGCTGAGGTCCGACTCGACGGCGCCCTGTCGGATCGGTTCGAGGACCGCTGGCTGACACCGGCGTTGACGGAACTGCGCGCGGCGCAGCCGCGCTAACCGCCGGGGCCGCCCCGTCGGGTGAGCATGCCGCGCGACGGGTCGTAGCCGACCACCGCGCCGACCGCGAAGACCGCCAGCGCGCCCAGCACCGCCAGCACCGCCACTGGCTCCACCTGCTGGTAGAGCGCGTGGCGGATCATCTCGACCGCGTGGGTGAACGGGTTGAAGGCGCAGATCCGGTGGAGGATCTCGCTCGCCTCCTCCATGCGCCAGAGCGGATAGAGCGCGGAGGACAGGAAGAACATCGGGAAGATCACGAAGTTCATGATCCCGGCGAAGTTCTCCAGCTGCTTGATGAACGACGACAGCAGCAGGCCCAGCGCGCCCAGCATCAGCCCGCTCAGGATCAGCGCCGGCAGCACCGTGAGGAAGCCGAGCAGCGGTAGCTCGACGCCCAGCAAGACCGCGAAGATCAGGAAGGCGTAGACCTGGAACAGCGACACCGCGGTGCCGGCGAGCAGCTTCGACAGCAGCAGGTACCAGCGCGGCAGCGGGCTCACCAGCAGGGTCCGCATGTTGCCCATCTCGCGGTCGTAGACCATCGACAGCGAACTCTGCATGCCGTTGAACAGCTGCACCATGCCGATCAGGCCGGGCACGATGTAGACCTCGTAGAGGATGTAGGTCTCGTACGGTTCGACGATCGAGACGCCGAGCACGTTGCGGAAGCCGGCGGCGAAAACCACGAGCCAGACCAGCGGCCGCACGAGCGCCGCGATGAACCGCTCGCGCTGGTGCAGGAAGCGAAGCGCCTCGCGCAGGACGATGCCGCTGGCGCCCCTGATGTAATGTTGTGTGCCGCTCATGCCGCCCTCGCGGTCAGTCGCTCGAACGCGGCCGCGACCGTCTCGACCTCTTGCGCCGCCAGCACATCGGCCACGCTGCCGCTGGCCTTCAGTTCGCCCCGGTGCAGCACGACCAGGCGGTCGTCCGGCTCGACCTCGTCGATCAGGTGCGTCGCCCAGAACACCGACAGGCCCTGCTCGCGGGCCAGCCCGTGCACGTGCGCGACGATCGCCTTCCGCGCCGGCACGTCGAGCCCGACCGTCGGCTCATCGAGCAGCAGCAGGCGCGGCTTGTGCAGCAGGGCGCGGGCGATCTCCACGCGACGCCGGTGGCCACCGTTCAGCTTGCGCACCTTCTCGCCGGCGCGGTCGGCCATCTCCAGGCGTTCGAGTTCCTCTGTCGCCCGCCGCCGCACTTCGGCGCGCGACAGTCCATGCAGCGCGCCGTGGTAGTAGAGGTTCTGCATCACCGACAGGTCGAGATCGAGCGTCGGTTGCTGAAACACCACCCCGATCGCGGCCAGCGCAGCCAGCGGCTCGCGGCGCACGTCGTGATCGAAGATCGCGATCGAGCCGTCCGTGGTGTCGAACAGCCGCGTGATCAGGTTGAACAGCGTGCTCTTGCCGGCGCCATTCGGCCCGAGCAGCACGGTGAAAGCCCCGGCCTCGATGTCGATATCGAGGTCGCGCAGCGCAAAGGCGCCGGCGCCGAATCCGTAGCTCAGTCCCTTGATCGATAGCGCCGACAAACGCACCTCCCGCCGACGGTCTGAGCCGTCTTGCTCGGCGCAGCATAACCGGCGCGCGTCATGACCGGAACATTGCGAGCCGCTCGCAGTGCTGGCACGATGTCGTCAATAAGAGATTGGGAGGATCAACATGCGCCGCAACGCGCTCACTGCCTTGCTGTCCGCCTTGTTGCTGGTCCTGGCCGGCGCCGCCGCCGCCAAGGACACCGGACTGATCTTCGTCAGCAGCGAGAAGGACAACGTCGTCACCGTGCTGGACGGCAAGACCTACGAGGTCGTCAAGACGATCGGCACCGCGGCGCGCCCCCGCCATCTGCAGTTCAGCCCCGACCGGTCTCAGATCTACGTTGCCTGCGGCGATGGCGACGCCATCGACATCATCGACGTGGCGACGCTGGAACTCGTCGACCGGATCGCCGACATCGACGACCCCGAGGCGTTCGACCTGAGCCACGACGGCGGGCTCATGTACATCTCGCTGGAAGACGACGCGAAGCTCGGCATCCTCGACCTGGAGCAGCACCGCAAGGAACGCGACGGCGTCCCCACGCTCGACGTCGCCGCCCCGTCCGAGGACGACGACGATGGCGACGAGGATGAGGACG
>CAZVLI010000164.1:355-7682 GCA_964627965.1 uncultured Rhodospirillales bacterium | reverse complement strand
GGCGGCGAGGCGGGCCCTGGTGTTCCTGGTTCTGGCGAGGATGATGACCGGCCGGGCCTGGGCGCCGGCCGACGTGAAGGCCGATCCGGGATTGGCCGATGCATTGGCCGAACTGGCCGACGAGGCCGGCGACGTCCCGGTGATCGCCACGCTGGCCTCGCCGGAGCCGACCGAGCGGCCGGGCGGCTGGATCAACCTGGGCGACTACATCGCCGAGTTGCAGCTGCGCGCGATCAACGACCTGGGCTGGACCAACATCAATCAGCTGGTGCGCTACGACAACTCGCCGGCGATGGCGATGCGGGTTTCGCAGCAGCGTCTGCAACGCCTGATGCAGTCGGAGCGGATCGTCGGCGTCTACGTCGACGAGTTCCGCGCGCCGTCGTTGACCTCCAGCCGGGGCCTGATCGGCGGCAAAGCCGGACCCGTTGCGAAGGCCGATGGCTCCGGGCACGCGGTCGCGGTGCTCGACACTGGCGTCGATGCCGAACATCCGTTCCTGAAAGACCGCGTGGTCGCGGAAGCGTGCTTCTCCAGCAAGGGCAAGGCGAAGACCTTCCGGGTGATGAGCGCCTGCCCGAACGGTGAGCGCAAGCAGGTCGGGCGCGGCGCCGGGCGCCCATGCCCGCCGGAATTCCGCTGCGACCATGGCACCCATGTCGCCGGGATCGTCGCCGGCCGCGTCGGCCGGGTGAAGGTCGGCGGCGAGCCGACACCGATCTCCGGCGTGGCGCCGGGCGCCGACATCGTCGCGGTTCAGGTCTTCTCGCTGATCGAGGGCAAGCGCTGCGGCAAGGCCGGCAAGTGCACCGGCGCCAGCGACAGCGACGTGATCCGGGCGCTGGAATGGGTCTACCAGCAGCGCAACAAGCTGCCGCTGGCGGCGGTGAACATGAGCCTGGGCGGCGGCCGCTACAAGAATGCCTGCAACTCGCCCTACCGCTTCATCCTGCGCAATCTGGCGCAGGCAGGCATCGCCGTGGTGGTGGCGTCCGGCAACGAGAGCTACACCGACTCCATCGCCTCGCCGGCCTGCATCCCGGAGGCGATCAGCGTTGGCGCCACCGCCAAGAACGACCAGGTGACGAAGTTCTCCAACAGCGCCGCGATGCTCGACCTGCTGGCGCCGGGCGGCAAGATCATCTCGTCGATCACCGACAGCCGGTTCAAGGCGCTGAACGGCACGTCGATGGCGGCGCCGCACGTCGCGGCCGCCTTCGCCGTGCTGCGTCAGGCAAGCCCGAACTCCGACGTCGCGGCGATCCTGGCGGCACTCAAGAAGACCGGCCGGCCGGTGCGCGACGGCCGCAACGGCATCGTTCGCCCGCGCATCCAGATCGACGCGGCACTGGCGGCGTTGAACGGCGGCCAGCCGGAAACGCCGACGCGGCGTGAGCGCACGCGCCAGAAGCCCGCACCGACGCCGAAGCCGGCCCCCTCGGCCGATGCGGCGCCGAAACCGAAGCCGCGTGCCGAGTCGGCGCCGGCGCCGAAGCCACGCGCGGAGACCGCACCGAAACCGGCACCGTCGCGCGAGTCGAACGTCGGCGGCATCCGGGTGATCGATAAGCGCGACGACAAGAAGTCCGACAAGATCAAATGGTGAGGCTTGCTCTCCTGCTGGCGGTCCTGTGCGGGCCGGCATGGGCCACGAGTGACCTGAAAGGCGACCGTGCCGCCGTTGGCGCCGCGATGGAACGCGTCGACTGCGCCGGCGGCGTGGAGTTGCTGATCGGTCTCAACGTTGCCTTCACGCCGCCGGTCGATCTCGACGCCGACGCGCGCGAGCGTCAGGACAAGGCCATTGCGCGGCGTTTCGAGGCGCTGCGACCGGCGCTGGCAACGCTGGGCGCGCGCATCCTGCAGCGCTTCGAAGGCCGGCCCGCCTTGCTCGTCGCGACGGATGCCGGCGGCCTGCGTTGGCTCGCGAGCAGCGAACTGGTCGGCAGCCTGCACCTGGTGCGCACGCAGCACGATATCGAGGCGCCGGGCCTGCGCGCGATCGCGCGGCGCGACGGTGTGATCCGGGTCGTCGCCACCACGCTTGCCGGCCAGACCGACGCGGCGCTGGCGGCGCTTGGCGAGGACGGCGTCGAGGTCGCGAGCCGCCTCGAAACCGTGCCGCAGGCGGCGCTGCGCCTGACGCCCGGGGCGCTCGACCGGCTGCTGGCGATCCCGTCCGTCTGCTCGGTGGTCGAGGACCGGCTCGGCTTCGGCAATTGACGCGAGCCCGCCCACTTTCCATGCTTTGGGCAATCTATCCCTTGGACCTTTGACAAGACTCAGGTCCGCGCCATCACAATCCGCCCCTCTCGGAGACATCCATGTCGACCAACCATCCGCTGCGGCCGCTGTTCGACCCGCAGTCCATCGCCATCATCGGCGCCTCCAACAACGCCCTGAAGTTCGGCGGCCGTCCGATCAAGTACATGGCCGAGGGCGGCTTCAAGGGCCGGGTCTATCCGGTGAACCCGAAGGGCGGCGAGATCCAGGGCCAGAAGGCCTACAGCGACATCCGCGAGGTGCCGGAAGAAGTCGACATGGTGGTGATCTCGGTCCCGGCGCCGGGCGTGGTCAGCGCCATCGAGGCTTGCGCCGAGGCCAAGGCGAAGACCGCCGTGATCTTCTCCTCCGGTTTCGCCGAGGCCGGTGGCGCGCAGGGCGAGGCCTGGCAGGAGCGGCTGCGCGAGATCGCCGGCGAGAGCGGCATCCGCTTGGTCGGGCCGAACTGCATGGGCACGTTGAACGTCGCCACGCGCGCGGTCGGCACCTTCTCCTCGGCCTTCGAGCATGGCTGGCCGCGGCCGGGCAACATCGCGCTGCTGAGCCAGTCCGGCGCGGTCGGCTCGCACACCATGGTGCTGGCGCGCGAACGCGGGCTCGGCATCAACGGCTGGATCACCACCGGTAACGAGGTCGACGTCGACGTTTCCGACTGCATTGACTACGCGGCCGACGACCCGGAGACGGCGGTGATCGCGGCCTATCTGGAAGGTTGCCAGCACCCCGATCGCTTCATCACCGCGCTGAAGAAGGCGCAGGCCAACCGCAAGCCGGTGGTGATCATGAAGGTCGGCGCCTCGGAGGTCGGCGCGCATGCCGCTTCCACGCACACCGCTTCGCTGGCCGGCGCTGATGAGATTTTCGAGTCGGTGTTCCGGCAGTATGGCGTTCACCGGGCGCGCAGCCTGGAAGAGCTGCTCGACATCGCCGCGGCGGCCTCGGCCAAGCAGATCCCGGCCGGTCGCAAGCTCGGCATCATCACCATCTCCGGCGGTGTCGGCGTGATCTCGTCCGATGCGGCGGCGGCGAACAACCTGGAGGTCCCGCCGCTGCCCGATGCGGCGCAGAAGACGCTGAAGGACCTGATGTCCTTCGCCGCCGTGCGCAACCCGGTCGACACCACGGCCGAGGTGCTGAACAACATGCCGCTGCTGCAGAAGAACCTCGAGGTGGTGCTGGCCGAGGGCGGCTGCGACGCGGCGCTGGTGTTCCTGTCCACGCTCGGCTTCTCGCCGCGAATGATGGGCGAGATGTGGAAGATCGTGCCGGCGGTGCGCGAGAAGTTCCCCGACGCGCTGGTGGTGCTGTCGATGATGACGCACATGGAGGACCGGCAGAAGCTGGAGGAACTGCGCTACCTCGTGATGGAGGATCCGAGCCGGGCGATCGCGGCGATCGCCGCGCTGGCGACCTTCGGCGAGCACTTCAACCGGCCGCCGCGCCTGGCGCCGCCGACGGCCGAGCGGGTCGAGATACCTGGTAGGCTGTCGGAGATCGAGGCCTCGAACATCCTGGCGAAAGCTGGCCTGCCGATGCTGGACACGCGACTGGTCACCAGCCGCGACGATGCCGTGAAAGCGGCCGAGGCGGTGGGCTATCCCGTGGTGGCTAAGATCGTCTCGGCCGACATCCTGCACAAGACCGACATCGGCGGTGTGAAGCTGCGGCTGGGCGACGCCGATGCGGTCGGTCAGGCGTTTGACGACATCATGGCCGCCGCCAAGACGCACGAGCCGAACGCCAAGCTCGACGGCGTGATGATCGCGCCGATGGTCTCCGGCGGCGTGGAAACGATCATCGGCGTGCATCGCGATCCGGTGTTCGGGCCGACCGTTCTGGTCGGACTCGGCGGCGTGCTGGTCGAGGTGCTGAAGGACGTGAGCTTCCGCGTCGCGCCGTTCGGCACCGACGAGGCGCACCGGATGATCGACGAGCTGCGCGGCCGCAAGCTGCTGGATGGCGTGCGCGGCGCGGCGCCGGCGGATGTCGACGCGCTGGCCGACGCGCTGGCCAAGCTGTCGGCCTTCGCGCATGCCAACGCCGACACCGTGGAGAGCATCGACATCAACCCGCTGCTGGTGCGCGAGAAGGGCGCGGTGGCGCTGGACGCGGTGATCGTCGGGCGCTAGCGCTTCGGCATTGCGTCGAACTTCGGCAGCTCGGGGTCCATGTGGTCCCAGGGGTGGGCGCTGGCGACGTAGATGTCGCGGACCGGCTGATACCAGCTCGGGTCGTCGAGGCTACCGGCGTAGAGCACCATCGCGCCCGGGCTGGCGTCGTTCGTGAGGAAGAGCGGCGAACCGCAGTCGCGGCAGAAGCCACGGCGCATGGTGTGGCCGGCGTCCGCCTCGCGCCCGTACCAGGCCGGCTCGCCCTGCTCCAGCTTGAAGTCGGCGTCCTTCACCAGAACGGCCGGGAAGAAGGCGCTGCCCGTGGCCTGCTGGCAGTGGCGGCAGTGGCAGTTGCCCATGTAGCGCGCGCGGCCGGACGAGCTGTAACGGATCGCGCCGCACGCGCAGCCGCCGGAAAAGGTGTCGGGCATGTCGGTATCTCCTCCCTGTCGGACGTGCGTTCGACTGTTTCGGTAGAGCGAAGCCTCGCCTAAGCCTGCGGTAGCAGGACGACCGAACCGGTGGTCTTCGAGGCCTCGACCGCGGCATGCGCTGCCGCGACCTCGCGCAGCGGCCAGGTGTGGTTGACGTTGATCGTGACGCCGTGATTCAGCACCGCGTCGAACAGGTCCGCAGCGCCGGCGACGATGTGCTCGCGCTTCGCCATGTAGTGCATGATCGCCGGGCGGGTCACGAAGAGTGAGCCGCGCCGGCCGAGATCGACGACGTTCACGTCCGGCGGCTCGCCAGAGGCGTGGCCGTAGCTCGCCATGATCCCCAGCGGTCGCAGGCAATCGAGCGAGTCCATGAATGTGTCCTTGCCGATGGACTCGTAGACCACCGGCAAGCCCTCGCCGTCCGTTACCTCCCTGACAACATCGACGAAGCTCCTCTCCGAGCGCACGACCGGGTGGTGGCAGCCGTGCGCGGCGGCGAGCTCCGCCTTCTCCGGCGTGCTGACGGTGCCAATCACCGTCGCGCCGATCGCGTTGCACCACTGGCACAGGATCAGGCCCATGCCGCCGGAGGCCGCATGCACGAGCACGACATCGCCGGGTTGCACGGCATAGGTCCGACGGATGAGATACTGCGCAGTCAATCCCTTCAGCATCATGCCGGCTGCCTGTATGTCGTCGATCTCGTCGGGCAGCTTCACGCAGCGGTCGGCCGGGTAGCAGCGAACCTGGCAATATGCGCCGTGCGGTGGGTAGGCGTAGCCGACGCGGTCGCCGGGCACGAAGTCGCGTACGTCGGCGCCAACGGCCTCCACCACGCCCGCAGCTTCGAAACCCAGTACCAGCGGGAGGTCCGGTACCGGCCAGGGGTGCGGCATGCCGCGGCGGTGGTAGGTGTCGACATAGTTGACGCCAACAGCACCGTGCCGGATGCGCAGTTCATGGGGGCCAGGATCGCCCACCGGCCACGCCTCCCAGCGGAACACCTCCGGAGCGCCCTTCTCGTGGATTACTGCTGCCATGTTGGCCATGAGACCCTCCCGAACGCCTTAAACGAGTACCTGCGTCTCCGCCTCGCCGCCAAGCTCGACCAGCTTCAGGCCGTCGGGCGTGGTCTCCAGGACGGTGATCGAGCAGTTGTTCGGGCGAAAGCCGATCACGCGGTCGTCGTCGGTGGCGACGCTGACCGCCGCGTTGATGGCGACGAAGTGGCTGAAGACGACGGTGTCCTCGGAGCATTGCATCAGGCGTGCGGCGACCTGGTCGCGCCAGCCGCGCAACGCCGGCTCGACCCCGGCCCAGTGCCGTTCCATCACGCGGCGCAACCAGGCGACGCGCTTGGCGATATCGGGTTCGGGCGAGGGCACTTCGGCGACGGCCTCCTCGACCTCGGCCTCGACCTCCCAGCGGTGCTCCAGCGGCAGCGCGGTCTCGCGACAGCGGCGCAGCGGGCTCACCAGGATCGGCAGCGGACCCAACGGCGCCAACCTCACCGCCGCGTCCACGGCCTGCGCGCGGCCGCTCTCCGACAGGCCGGGGTCGGCATCCTCGCCGTAGGCCGCGGCGGCGTGGCCGTGGCGCACCAGGTAAAGCTTCGCCATCAGTTCCGGGCCATCAGTACATGGTCTTCGCGTAACCGTCCTCGAGGCTCTGGTCGACCTCCTCGCCGCTGACGTCGAGGGCGAGCTGGTCCTTCAGCATCTGGCCCAGCGTCGGGAAGTCGCCCTTCTGCAGGCGATAGTCGTCCTGCCACAGCCTGGAGCGGCGCAGCGCCTTGGCGCAGTGCAGGTAGGCCTCGTCGACCTGCACCAGCAGCGCCGATTGCGGCACCTTGCCCTGCGCCGATAGTTCTTCCAGGCGGGCCGGGTCGGTGACGATCTCGGCGCGACCGTTGATGCGCAGCGTCTCCTCGATGCCGGGGATCATGAACAGCAGGCCGACATGCGGGTTGGCGAGCACGTTCTGCAGCGAGTCGAGCCGCCGGTTGCCGGGCCGGTCGGGGATCAGCAGCGTCGAGTCGTCCACCACCTGCACGAAGCCCGGCGCATCGCCGCGCGGGCTCACGTCCGCCGCGCCGCCGGCCTCCGACGTGCCCAGGCACAGGAAAGGGGACATGGCGATGTAGTGCCGGCAGTGCTTGTCGAGCTTCGGCAGCGCCTTCTGCACCGCGCGGGCGCTGGGCTCGCCATAGCGCTCGCGCAGCGCCTCGGGATTGTCGATGCGGTCGTCCATCAGCCGGCTCCTTTGCGAATGCGGCACTGTATCAGAGCCCGGCCGGCCTGTGGTATCGACGGAGGCAACGAACAAGGGAGCGACGCCATGTCCGACAATCTGGTCAACGTCAGCAAGCGCGGCCGCATCGCGGTCATCGCCGTGGACTATCCGCCGGTCAACGCGCTCAGCGCCGGCGTGCGCGACGGTCTGGTCGCCGCGATCGAGCAGGTGAACGGCGATGCGGATGTGGACGCCGCGGTGCTG
>CAZVLI010000164.1:0-345 GCA_964627965.1 uncultured Rhodospirillales bacterium | reverse complement strand
CCTTCATCGCCGGTGCCGACATTCGCGAGTTCGGCAAGCCGATGACCGGCACGCCGTTGAACGACGTGAACCGCGCCATCGAGACCTGCGCCAAGCCGGTCGTCGCGGCGATCCACGGCACCGCGCTCGGCGGCGGCTTGGAGGTGGCGCTATCGTGCCACTACCGCGTCGCGGTGCCGAAGGGGCTGGTCGGCCTGCCGGAGGTGAAGCTCGGCATCATTCCCGGCGCCGGCGGCACGCAGCGGCTGCCCCGCCTGACCGGCATCAAGGCGGCGCTCGACATGATCACTACCGGCAAGTTCGTGCCGGCGCCGAAGGCCAAGGAACTCGGCATCGTCGACGAGG
>CAZVLI010000163.1:0-7693 GCA_964627965.1 uncultured Rhodospirillales bacterium | reverse complement strand
GGATCTGGTTGATGCCGGGCAGCCGGTACTCGACCGGGTCCTCCACGGTAACGACGTTGGCGGCCTCGGTGTCGATGCGGTTCAGCGCGGCGTAGAGCGTCGTGGTCTTGCCCGAGCCGGTCGGGCCGGTGACCAGCAGGATGCCGCTGGATGCCTTCAAGACTTCGTCCAGCCCATCGCGAAGGTCGGCGGCGAAACCGAGGTCGTGGAGGTCGAGCGGCGCCTGTTCCCTGTCCAGCAGGCGCAGCACCACCGACTCGCCATGCACCGTCGGCAGGGTGGAGACGCGCACGTCGATGTCGCGGCCCTGCACCGTGGCGCTGGTGCGGCCGTCCTGCGGCAGCCGGCGCTCGGCGATGTCCAGGCCGGCCATGACCTTGATCCGGCTCACCAGGGCCGGGTGGAGGGCTGCCGGCGGCGCCTCACGCGGCCGCAGCACGCCGTCGATGCGTAGCCGCAGGCGCAGGCCATCGGCGGCCGGTTCCAGGTGGATGTCGCTGGCGCGCTCGGCCAGGGCCTCGGCGACGATCCGGTCGACCAGGCGGATCACCGGCGCGTCGCTGGCGTGGTCGGCCAGCCGCTCGATGTCGGCGCTGGCGACCTGGGTCGCCGCCAGGGCCAGGCTGGGGCCGGTTTCGGCGCCGTAGAGCCGGTCGATGGCCGCCGCGATGGC
This sequence comes from uncultured Rhodospirillales bacterium, assembly GCA_964627965.1. Lineage (GTDB taxonomy): Bacteria > Pseudomonadota > Alphaproteobacteria > JAVKFY01. The sequence goes on along the minus strand of CAZVLI010000163.1, from coordinate 7,020 downwards.
GGCGGGCGCGGCAACGAACGCTTTCACCGGCTTGCCGACCAGCAGGCGCATGGCGTCGCGGGTGTAGTCGTCCTGCGGGTCGGCCATCGCCAGGTCGAGGCCGTCGTCGCGCTCGGCCAGCGGCAGCACCCGGGCGTTGCGCAGGAATTGCGGCGTCACACGGTCGCCGAGCAGCGGTTCGTCGGGGAAATCGCTGGCGAGCGGCAGATCGAGCGCCGCGGCCAGCGCACCCGCCATCTCGTCGTCGGCAACCATCGCCATCCGGCTCAGCACCTGGTCGAGACGCTGGCCGCTGGCCCGGCTCAGGTCGCGCGCGCGCTCCAGCCCGCGCCGGTCGAGCTGGCCGCGTTCGATGAGGATGTCGCCGAGATCAGCCATCGGCGCGGATCATAGCGCTAAAGCACCGGTCCGTAGAGCCAGACCAGCCACAATCCGGCGGCGAGGAACGGCCCGAAGGGGATTTCCTCCGCCTTCGCCAGCCGTCCCATGGGGCGGCCGGGCACCGCCACGATCAGGGCGGCCACCGCCGCCAGCAGCACCACGGAGGGCAGGGCGGCCCAGCCGACCCAGGCGCCGGCCGCCATGGCGAGCTTCACGTCGCCGCCGCCGAGCCCGTCCTGGCCGCGAAATCTGAGGTAGGCCCAGCGCAGCGCCCAGAACGCCCCGAGGCCCGCCGCCGCGCCGATTGCCGAATCGAGCCAGCGACCGTCGTAGACCGCGTAGCCGAAGCCGATCGCCGCCAGCGGCCAGGTCAGGCCGTCGGGCAGGATCTTCTCCTCCCAGTCGGCCAGGCTCAGGGCCAGCAGGATCCAGCCCATCACGCAGGTCGCCCACAGCAGCTCCAGCCGGTGCGGCAGCACCCAGATCGCCCAGGCCGCCAGCACCAGCGCCGCCACCTCGATCAGCGGATAGACCGGGGGAATCGGCGCCGAACAGTGCCGGCAGCGGCCGCGTGAGGCGATCCAGGTCAGGATCGGGATCAGGTCGATGGAATCCAGCGTGGTGCCGCAGATCGGGCACTCCGAGCGCACCATGCCGACCGGACGCCCGGCCGGCAGCCGCATCGCCAGCAGGCCACCGAAGCTGCCGGATGCCGGCGCCAGCAGCAGCGCCGGCACTACGCCGGCGGTCCAGTAGAGCCACTCCGGCGTCGTCACGATGTCCGCAAGCCTTGCCCCGCCATCCCGCGTTTCCGATAGTGCCCGCCGCGAATCCTGGCGTATGACAAGCGTATAGCAGATGAACCCGACGCATTTCCTGATCGCGCTCCTGGCCGTGGTGTCGGTCGCGGGCTCGCTGGCCTTCGCGGCCCTGCTGACCCGGCCCGAGGCGCCGCGCGCGGTGCCACCGATGTCACAGGCGCCGGGCGCAGCGCCGACCGGCCAGATGCCGGACCAGGCGACGATTCTCGCCCGCGTGGAGGCGTTGCGCGACCGCCTGATCGCCGATCCGGACGACGGCGAGGGCTGGAAGATGCTCGGTCGCTCGATGATGTCGCTCGGCCGCTTCCGCGATGCGGTAACCGCCTACAGCCGTGCCGCGCAACTGTTGCCAAGTGATCCGGAAGTGCGCGGCGCCCTGTTACAGCTTGAGGAAAAGGCGCGCGAAAGCCGGGCTCATGAGCAACCGGCGGACGACAAACCGGCGCAATAACAAGACTTTTCCGCCAAAGCGTTTGCCACGCCCCGCACCGCCGACCATAATTCTTCCGGACATCTGACAGGTCACGGCAACGGGGAGGGACAAGTCGATGCTCTGGAGCGGGCGAGCGGGCCGCAGAGCTCGCAGCGTCGCGGTCGCTATTGGGACCTTCGTAGGTCTCATGGCGGGTGGCGCTCTGACGATGACTGCCGCGCAGGCACAGGAACTTCCGAATTTCGCACAGGACGCACACGTCGGTGTCGCTTCCTGCGCCGGTAGTACCTGTCACGGCGCGGTCCAGCCGGCGGCGAAAGCCACCGTGCTGCAGACCGAATACATCACCTGGCAGCGGCAGGATAAGCACGCCAATGCCTACAAGGTGCTGCTGAACGACCGGTCCAAGCGCATCGCGCGCAACCTGGGCCTGGAGGCGGCGCACACCGCCAAGATCTGCCTCGACTGTCACGCGGACAACCCGACGGCGCAGCGCGGCACGCAGTTCCAGATTTCCGACGGCGTCGGCTGCGAGGCCTGTCACGGCGGTGCCGTGCGCTGGCTCGGTATCCACGTCTCGGGGCTGGCCGACCATGCGCAGAACGTCGAGAACGGGCTGTATCCGACCGAGGAGCCGGTGGCGCGGGCCAAGCTCTGCCTGTCCTGCCACTTCGGCGAGCAGCGTAAGTGGCTGACGCACCGCATCATGGGCGCCGGTCACCCGCGGGTCAGCTTCGAGCTCGACACGTTCACCGCGATCCAGCCGGCCCACTACGAGGTCGACGAGGACTATGCCAAGCGCAAGACCGTCGCCAGCGGCGTGAAGACCTGGGCCATCGGTCAGGCGATCCAGGTTTCCGAGCTGATGGAGGCGATGGCCGATCCGAAGATGGGCCGCGACGGCATCTTCCCGGAACTGGTGCTGTTCGACTGCCACGCCTGTCACCACCCGATGAGCAACCTGCGGTGGGAGCCGCGGGCCTCGACCGGGCTGCAGCCGGGCATTCCGCGGATCAACGACTCCAACCTGCTGATGCTGCGCATCATCGCCGACGCGGTGGTGCCGGATCAGGGCAAGAAGCTGCGCGAGCAGACCCTGGCCCTGCACCGGGCGTCGGTCACCGGGCCTGAGGCGACGGTCGACGCCGCCAAGACGGTGAAGGCGACCGCCGATGCGCTCGTCAACACCTTCGCGGGCCACAGCTTCTCCGGCGACGACGTCAAGAAGCTGATGGGCGGCGTGATCCAGAACGGCCTGGGCGGCGAGTATGTCGACTACGCCGCCGCCGAGCAGGCGACCATGGCGGTGGGCTCGCTGCTCGCCACGTGGCGCCGGATCGGCGGGCTCGGCGAGGCGCAGTTCAACGAACTGAACGCCGCGCTCGACGGCGCCTACAAGGCCGTCGAGAACGACGAGTCGTACCGGCCAAGTGCCTATCGTTCCGCCTTGCAGACCTTCAAGGCGGCGGTCGACAAGATCTAGCCCTTCTCGGGGGTAGACCGGCGGGCCTCGCTCATTCGAGCGGGGCCCGTTTCGTTTGGAGCTATGTGATGGACGCGCCGCGCCTGGAAACCGAACGGCTGGTGGGTCGGCCGCCGGTGGAGACCGACCTGCCGGACCTGCTGGCGATGATCCAGCACCCGGACTTCGCCGCGACCATGTCGGCCGACGGCGCGCCATGGCCCGACGAACGCATCCAGGGTTTCCTGGACCGCTCGCGGGCCTACTGGACGCATTACGGCTGGGGAAGCTACGTCTTTCGCAATTCCGCCGGGGCGCTGGTCGGCTACTGCGGCCTGCGCCTGACGCTATTGGAAGGCGAGCCGGTGGTCGAACTGCTCTACGGCGTGAACCCGGCCTTCCACCGTCAGGGCTACGCCACCGAGATGGCCAAGGCGTTGATCGCCGACGGCGAGAGCCGCCTCGGCGTTCGCGAAATCTGCGCCTGGACGCTCCACCGAAACGCCGGCTCGCAGAAAGTGATGCAGGCCTGCGGCTTCACCTACGACCGCGACATCACCTACGCCGACCTGCCACACGTGCTGTACCGGCGACGGCGAGCCTAGACGTACTTCACCACCCGCTTGCCGGTGTTCTCGCCCTTGAGCATGCCGATGAAGGCGGCGGGCGTGTTCTCCAGGCCGTCGACCACGTCTTCCGCATAGTGCATCCGGCCGTCGCGCAGGTAGCCGGACACCTCGTCCAGGAACGCGTCCAGCCGCTCGGCATGGTCGGAGACGATGAAGCCCTGGATGCGGACGCGGTTGCGCACGATGTTGCCGATATTGTGAATGCCGTCCGGGGTGGTCAGGTTGTACTGGCTGACCATGCCGCACTCGATCAGCCGCGCGTTCATGTTGACCCGCGCCAGCACCGCGTCCAGCGCCGCGCCGCCGACATTGTCGAAGTAGACGTCGACGCCATCCGGCATCAATCGGCCGAGCGCGTCCGCGTAGCTCTCCGCGTGATGGTCGAAGGCGCCGTCGAAACCGAGGTCGCCGGTCAGCCATGCGACCTTCTCCGGCCCGCCGGCCGAGCCGATGACGCGGCAGCCGCGAATGCGTGCGAGCTGGCCCGCGACCTGGCCGACCGCGCCGGCCGCCGCCGACACGTAGAACTGCTCGCCGGCCTTCGGCTCGCCGAGGTCGTAGGTGCCGACATAGGCCGTCATCCCCGGCATCCCGAGCACGCCGAGTTGGTAGGAGATCGGCGCCTGGGCCGGGTCGATCTTGCGCAACTGACCGTCGTCGCTCGCCACGCCGTAGTCGGACCAGCCGGTCATCGCGAAGACGAAGTCGCCCTCCTTGTAGCCGGCGAGCTTCGAGGCCACGACCTGGCCGACCGTCCGCCCCGGCATGGTGGCGTCGAGCGCGAACGGCTGGCGGTAGGTGACCACGTCGTTCATGCCACCGCGCATGTAGGGATCGACCGAGGCGTAGTGGTTGCGGATCAGGACCTGGCCGTCGGCCGGCTCCGGCATTGCGGCCTCGACCAGCTTGAAGTTGTCCTCGCTGACCCAGCCTTTCGGCCGACTGACGAGGTGGACCTGGCGATTGGTCTCGGCCATCGGCTCAGCCCTCCGGGTCTGCGATCTTGACGACCTGCTTGCCGAAATTCTCGCCCTTCAGCATGCCGATGAAGGCCGCCGGCGCGTTCTCGATGCCGTCGGCCACGTCCTCGCGGTAGCGGATCTTGCCCTCAGCCAGCCAGCCGCTCATCTCCTGGATGAAGGCGGGCAGCCGATCGAAGTGGTCGGAGACGATGTAGCCCTGCATCTTCAGGCGCTTGCCGACGACGTGGAACAGGTTCTTCACGCCTTCGGGCTGCTCCAGATTGTATTGCGAGATCATGCCGCAGGCGACGATCCGCCCGAACGGGTTCATCGCCGCCAGCGCCGCGTCCAGCATCGCGCCGCCGACATTCTCGAAATAGATGTCGATGCCCTTGGGGCAGCGCTCGGCCAGCGCGTCGTCGAACGACCCGACTGACTTGTAGTTGAACGCGCTGTCGTAGCCGGCTTCCGACGTCAGCCAGTCGACCTTGGCGTCGTCGCCGGCCGATCCGACCACGTGGCAGCCCTTCAGCTTGGCGATCTGGCCGACGATCTGGCCGACCGCGCCTGCCGCGGCTGAGACGTAGACGGTCTCGCCCTCCTTAGGGGCGCCGATGTCGAGCAGGCCGACATAGGCGGTCATGCCCGGCATCCCGAGCACGCCCAGGAAATACGACAGCGGCACGTCGGCCGGCGGCACCGCCATCAGACCGGCGCCGCCCTTGACCAGCGTGTACTGCTCCCAGCCCAGCATGCCGGAGACCGTGTCGCCGACCTTGAAGTTGGCGTTGGCGGACGCCGAAACCTGGCCGACCGCGCCGCCCATCAGCGGCTCGCCGATCTGGAATGGCGGCACATAGGACTTACGGTCGTTCATCCGGCCGCGCATGTATGGGTCGACGGAGAGGTAGAGGTTCTGCACCACCACGTCGCCGTCGCCCGGTTCCGGCACCGGGCTCTCCGCCAGCTCGAAATTGTCCGGCGTGACCCAGCCCTTGGGCCGGGACTTCAGAAGGATCTGCTTGTTGGTCGCTGCCATGACGCCCTCGTTCGATTGAGATTTGCTGTGACCATAGGCGTTCGCCAGGGCGTCCAAAAGGGGCAGGTTGCCGCCACCGCCGCTTGGCCCTAGAAATCGGGAATGACCGATAAGCTGACCATCGCGCTGGCGCAGTTGAACCCGACCGTCGGCGACATTCCCGGTAACGCGGCCAAGCTGCGCACCGCGCGCGCCGAGGCGGCGGAGAAGGGCTGCGACCTCGTCGTCGCCGGCGAGCTGTTCCTGATCGGCTATCCGCCGGAGGACCTGGTGCTGAAGCCGGCCTTCGTCGACGACGCCATCGAGGCGGTCGAGGCGCTGGCGATGGATACCGCCCAGCCCGGGCCGGCGATGCTGGTCGGCACGCCGTGGCGCCAGGACGGCAAGCTCTACAACGCCGTGGCGCTGCTCGACGACGGCAAGATCGCCGCCGTGCGTCTGAAGTACCACCTGCCGAACTACGACGTGTTCGACGAGATGCGCGTCTTCACGCAGGGCCCGATGCCGGGGCCGATCAACTTCCGCGGCGTGCGCCTGGGCGTGCCGATCTGCGAGGACATTTGGTTTGAAGATGTCGTCGAGTGCCTGGCGGAGACCGGCGCGGAGATCCTGATCGTCCCGAACGGCTCGCCCTTCGACGTGGAGAAGACCGACAACCGGTTGAACCACGTCGTCGCGCGCGTCACCGAGAGCGGCCTGCCGCTGGCCTACCTGAACCTGGTCGGCGGCCAGGACGAACTGGTCTTCGACGGCAACTCGATGGTGATGAACGCCGACCGCAAGCTGGCGGCGACGCTGCCGTCCTTTGCCGAGCATCTCGCGATTACCACCTGGACGCGCCAGGACGGCGACTGGGTCTGCGCCGGCGACGACCAGGCGGTGCAGGCCGAGGGCATGGAAGCGATCTACCAGACCATGGTGCTGGGGCTGCGCGACTACGTGAACAAGAACCGCTTTCCCGGCGTCGTGCTGGGCATGTCGGGCGGCATCGACAGCGCGCTGTCGGCGGCGGTCGCGGTCGACGCGTTGGGGCCGGACCGGGTCTGGTGCGTGCGCCTGCCGTCGAAATACTCGTCCGAGCACAGCCTGACCGACGCGGAGGAATGCGCGCGGCTGCTTGGTGCCCGCTCCGACACCGTCGGCATCGAACCTGCGGTCGAGGCGTTCGAAGCGATGCTGGGCGACGTCTTCACCGGCAAGCAGCCCGACATCACCGAGGAGAACATCCAGTCGCGCGCTCGCGGCCTGGCGCTGATGGCGATCTCCAACAAGTTCTGCCACATGGTGCTGACC
>CAZVLI010000162.1:7466-7715 GCA_964627965.1 uncultured Rhodospirillales bacterium | reverse complement strand
ACGAACGCCGCCAGCACGATGCCGGCATAGAGCGGCAGCGTGCGGACGATCCCGACGCTCATGCCGGCGCCGGCCATGGTGATGGTGACGGGACCGGGACTGAGCGTCAGCGGCAGCAGCACCGCGAGGAAGGCGATGACCTGCTCCATCGCATCCTCACGCCGCCTCGGCCTTGAGCAGCGCCTCGGTCGCCGCGGCCAGCCGGTCGATGTCATCCATGTCGTTGTAGACCTGCATCGACAGCCGGAA
>CAZVLI010000162.1:0-7456 GCA_964627965.1 uncultured Rhodospirillales bacterium | reverse complement strand
CGTCGCGCACGATCACCGGCACCTCGATGTCATGCTGGTCGAGCAGCGCGGCGCGCAGCCGGTCGGCTGTTTCCTGGCTCGGGTCGCGCACGGTCGGCAGGGCCGCCAGCGCCATCGCGGCGGTCATCGAGGCCGGCGCGTGCGGCGGCCCCTGCCACCGCGCCGCCAGCACTGACGACGCCTCGCGCGCCAGCGGGTGCATGTAGTCGTGCATCGCCTGCAAACCGCCAAGCTCGTCGATGAAGCCAAAGGACGCCTCGGTCGATAGCACGCCAGCCCAGTCGCGCGTCCCGACCCAGTCGAACTCGTCGGCGAAACCCTGATCCAGGCCCCACGAGATCACCGGCGGGTGCAGCCCGTCCTGGCGTTGCTTCGGCGCCCACAGCACGCCGCAGCCGCGCGGCGCGAACATCCACTTGTGCAGGTTGCCGACATACCAGTCCGCACCGGTGGCGGCGATATCGAGCTTGATCTGGCCCGGCGCGTGCGCCCCGTCAACCAGCACCGCGACGCCGGCGGCGTGGCAGATGCGGCTGATCTCGGCCAGCGGCAGCAGCAGCGCGGTGTGCGAGGTGATGTGGTCGACCACAGCGATGCGCGTCTTCGGGCTCAGCGCCGCCTTGAACGCGTCCAGCCCCGGCTGCTCGTCTTCCACGGGAAAGGGCAACGAAAAGGTCTTCACCGTCGCACCCGTGACCCGTGCGCCGTAGTTCGCGGTGTAGCCGACCGCGCCGTAGGTGTGGTCGTTGACCAGGATCTCGTCGCCGGCCTGGAACGGGAAAGACCGCAGCACCGCGTTGATGCCGGCCGTCGCGTTGTCGACGAAAACGAGGTCCTCGCCGGAAACGCCCAGCCGCTCGCCCACGCGGTCGGCGGCCTGGCGCAGCAGCGGCTTCAAACGGTGGAACATGAAGCGTGCCGGGTGACGCTCGATCTCCGCACGCCACTCGGCCTGCGCTTGCATCACGGCATTCGGCGACACCCCCACGGTGCCGTGGTTCAGGTAGGTCGCGCCCGCGTCGAGCGGGAACAGCGCGCGGGCCGGCTTGCCGAAGGTCGTGCTCATCTCGGTCTCCAATTGTCCTGGCGACAACGGTTCAATAGAGATACAATTCACCGATTGATCCGATCAATGAGAACATTGTCACGGTGACAACTTACCAGCCCGCCCTGCCCGACGACGGACTGCCACGCTACCAGGCGCTGGCTGACGCCATCGAGAACGACATCGCCGCCGGCCGCCTCGGTCCCGGCGACCGCCTGCCGCCGCAGCGCGACCTCGCCTACCGGCTCGGCGTCACCGTCGGCACCGTCGGGCGTGCCTATGCGATTGCGCTGCGCCGCGGGCTGCTGAGCGCGCATGTCGGGCGCGGCACCTTCGTCGCCCAGCCGAGCGAGCGTGAGCCGGGCGGGCCGACTGACATGGCGCGTAACGCACCGCCGCCCGGCCTCGCCGCTTCGGTGGTGGCGGAGAGCCTGCGCGCGCTGGCCGGGGCGCCGGACCTCGGCGAGTTGATGGACTACATGCCGGAGGGCGGACACCCAGCGCACCGCGCCGCCGGCGCGCGCTGGATCGTGCGCAGCGGCCTCGACGTCACCGGCGAGCAGGTCATCGTCACCGGCGGCGTGCAGCAGGCGCTGGCCCTCGTGCTCGCCAGCGGCCTCGCCAGCGACCGGCCGATCCTGCTCGAGTCGCTGACTTACTTCGGGCTGATCGAGGCGGCCGGCCAGCTACGACAAAGATGCGAGGCGGTCGCCCTCGACGCCGACGGCGTATTGCCCGATGCGCTCGACGCCGCCGCACGGCGAACCGGTGCCAGGCTGGCGATGCTGGTGCCGACCGTGCACAACCCGACCACCGCCATCATGTCGCCCGAACGCCGCGCCGCCATCGCCGATGTCGCGCGCCGACACGATCTGATCCTGGTCGAGGACGACGCCTACGGCTACTTGCCGGCCGAGCGGCCCGCGCCGCTCGCCACCCATGCACCGGAGCGGACGATCTACCTCGCCGGTTTCGCCAAGTGCCTGACGCCGGGCCTGCGCGTCGGTTGGCTGTCGGCTCCGCCGGCGCTTCTACGTCAGCTCGCCGACACGCAGCGCGCGATGACGCTCGCGCATTCCGCGATCCCGCAGCGCCTCGCCGCCGACTGGATCGACAATGGCGGCGCCGACCGGCTGCTGTCGTGGCAACGCAACGAATGCGCCGCGCGTCAGGCGATGGCGGCGGAAGCGCTGTCGGGACTGGACTGGCGGACCACGCCTGGCGCCTGGCACGGCCTGCTGTCGCTACCGACGCCGTGGCGCGCGAACGAGTTCGCCGCCGAGGCCCGCGCGCGTGGCGTCACGGTCATGCCCGCGCGCCAGTTCGCGGTCGGCGGCGCTCCAGCGCCGGAAGCGGTCCGCCTGGCCCTCGGCAACCCACCGACCCGCGAGCGCCTCACCAGCGCGCTCGACACCGTCGCCAGCCTCGCCCGCCGCGCCCCGTCCCAGGGCGGCGCCATCATCTGACGGCGAAATAGGCGTCATCCCGGGTCAGGCCCGGCATGACGGAGCTACTGAGCCTCGAACACCAAGCAGGTCGTGGCGCCATGGGCGTAGAGCTTGCCGTTCGCGTCTTCGATGCGGCCTGACGCGGTGGCGGTGCGCCGGCCGACATGCTCGGTCCAGGCGGTGCAGGTCAGCAGGCCGGTCGCGGCGGTCACCGGTCGCACCAGGTTCACCTTCAGGTCGAGCGTCGTGTAGAGCCGCCCCTCGGGGAGCGCGCTATGCACGGCGGAGCCCAGCGTCGCGTCCAGCAGCGACGTGGTCCAGCCGGCCTGCACCGTGCCGGCGACATTGTAGTGATCCGGTCCGGGCTCGCCGGTGAATGCGCAGCGACCGTGCTCGACCTCAACCAGCGCGAAACGGTTGGCGACGCAGATCGGCGGCACCGGCATCTCGCCGGCCAGCGACGCGCGCAGGAAATCCAGTCCGCTCATCGTCGCCGCGGCCGCCCAGCCCGGCGCCGGATCGTCCCAAGTGTACTGGCGCGTATTTGTCACCGTCTTCGTCCGCCCCGCATTTGAACTTTCGCGCCGGCTGGTGTGACATCAACGGCGAGCGAGAACAACCGTGAGACGACCATGACCACCGCCAAGGCCGATCCGCCCTTCCGCGCCGAGCATGTCGGCAGCCTGCTACGGCCGCAGCGGCTCAAAGAGGCCAATCGCGACCTGCGGCTCGATCAGATCGATCAGGCCACCTTCGACGCGGTGCTCGACGAGTGCGTGACCGAGGCGGTGCGGCTGCAGGAGCGCACCGGCATGAAGGCGCTGACCGCCGGCGAGTTCCACCGCACCTCGTGGTTCGGCTTCTTCTTCGAGGCACTGGACGGCTTCGAACTGCGCGACGCCATCTTCCAGTTCCATGACGGACACGGCCACGACTTCACCTGGCAGACCTGCCACGCCGTCGCGCGCATGCGCCGCACGCACGGCATCTGCACGCACGAGTACGAGCAGGTCGCGGCCAAGACCGACCGCATGACGAAGGTCACCATGCCGACGCCGAGCGCGGTGCACTTCTTCCGCGCCTCCGACCCGGCCGAGCGTTCCGTCTATCCCGACATGGACAAGTTCTGGGACGACCTGGTGGCGATCTACCGCGCCGAGCTGATGGCGCTGGCCGACCTCGGCTGCCGCTACGTGCAGTTCGACGAAGTGCCACTGGCGATGCTGTGCGACCCGTCCATCCGCCAGCAGATCGCCGACGCCGGCCTCGACCCGGCGGTGCTGACCGGCCAGTACGTCGCCGCGATCAACCGCGTCGTCGCCGACCGGCCCGACGACATGACCGTGGCCATGCATCTCTGCCGCGGCAACTTCCGCTCGCGCTGGATGGCGCAGGGCGGCTACGAGCCAGTGGCCGAGGCGCTGTTCAACGACGTCGACGTCGACGCCTTCTTCCTGGAGTACGACAGCGACCGCGCCGGCGACTTCGCCCCGCTGCGCCACATGCCGGAAAACAAACGCGCCGTGCTCGGCCTGATCAGCACCAAGGCGCCGGAGATGGAGGCAGTCGACGACCTGCGCCGGCGCATCGACGATGCCGCCAAGCTGGTACCGCTGGAGCGCCTGGCTCTGAGCCCGCAATGCGGCTTCGCCTCCGTCGCTGGCGGCAACTCCATCGACGCCGAGATGCAGGAAGCCAAGCTGCGGCTGGTCGTGGAGGTCGCCGACAAGGTGTGGGGCAGCGCCTGACCGTCATTCCTGCGAAGGCAGGAATCCAGACGGCATCTCAACCTGCGACAGTGTTGCCAGTGTTGCCTGGATGCCAGCCTTCGCTGGCACGACAGACTATCTGGCGACCGTATGCCCATGATTGAGCGGGCCGTGGCCGGCGCCGTAGCCGGGAGCGGTGCGGATCGCCTCGAACACGTACTCGCGCGCGTCTTCCACGGCCTCCGCCATGGCGGCGCCCTGCGCCAACCGGGTGGCGATGGCCGACGCCAGCGTGCAGCCGGTGCCGTGGGTATGGCGGGTGTCGATGCGCGGGCCGGTGAAGACCAGCGGCTCGGCCTCGCGGGTGACCAGGATGTCGCGTAGCTCGGGCCCGTCGCGATGCCCGCCCTTCATCAGCACCGCGCGGGGGCCGTAGTCGAGCAGCTTGCGGCCGACGGCGATCGCCGCGGCGTCGTCGCCAACCTCCATGTCGGCCAGCAGCGCCGCCTCCGGCAGGTTCGGCGTCAGCACGGTCGCCAGCGGCAGGAACTTGGTGCGCAGGGTCTCGATGGTGCCGGGGTCGAGCAGCGTCGCGCCGCCCTTGGCCACCATGACGGGATCAACCACCAACGGAATACCTTTGGCGCCGGCGAGACCTGCAACCACCGCTTCCACCACCTCGATCCGGTGCAGCATGCCGGTCTTGATCGCGTCGGCGCCGATGTCGGCCAGCACCACCTCGATCTGCTGCTGGACGATGTCGGGCGGCACCTCGTGGATGGCGTAGACGTCCTTGGTGTCCTGCACGGTGAGTGCCGTGATCGCGGTCGCGGCATAGCCGCCCAGCGCCGTGACGGTCTTCAGGTCGGCCTGGATACCGGCGCCGCCGCCGGAATCGGAACCGGCGATGATCAGGACGCGGCCTTGCACGTGTCTATTGCGCGGCCTGGGCCGGCCCGGCGGCCTGGCCGATGATCTCGACCAGTTCGTCGACCACGCGCTCGATCGTCGCCTGGTCCTCGCCCTCGGCCATCACCCGGATCACCGGCTCGGTGCCCGACGGGCGGATGACGATACGCCCGGTCTTGCCGAGCGCGGCACGGCGATCCTCGATCGCCTTCTCCACCACCGGCTGCGTCAGTGGCGAGCCGCCGCTGTAGCGGACGTTCTTCAGCACCTGCGGCATCGGCTCGAAGCAGCGACAGACCTCGCTGACCGGCTTGCCGGCGTCGGCGACCAACGCCAGCACCTGCAGCGCCGCGATCAGGCCGTCGCCGGTGGTCGAGTAGTCGCCCAGCACGATGTGGCCGGATTGCTCGCCGCCGACGTTGTAGCCGTGGCGGCGCATCGCCTCGACGACGTAGCGGTCGCCGACCTGGGTGCGCTTCAGGTGCAGGCCGAGGCTCTCCACGTAGCGTTCCAGGCCGAGGTTGGACATGATCGTCGCCACCAGCCCGCCGCCGTCGAGCCGGCCCCCATCGACGTAGCCGCGCGTGATCGCGGCCATGAGCTGGTCGCCGTCGATCAGCTGTCCATGCTCATCGGAGAGCACGACGCGGTCGGCATCGCCGTCCAGCGCGATGCCGATGTCGGCACCGTGCGCCACCACCTGCTCACGCATCAGCGTCGGCGCGGTCGAGCCGCAATCCTGGTTGATGTTGAAACCGTCCGGCTCGACCCCGACCGGGATCACTTCGGCTTCCAGCTCCCACAGCACCGTCGGCGCGACGCGGTAGGCGGCGCCGTTGGCGCAGTCGACGACGATCTTCAGCCCTTCGAGCTGCCGGCCGCCGGGGAAGGTGCGCTTCACGAACTCGATATACCGGCCCAGCGCGTCGTCCAGCCGTCGCGCCCGACCGATCTTAGCCGGCGCCGCGACATTCTCGTCGCCGCCTTCCTCGATCAGCGCCTCGATCTTGGCCTCGATCTCGTCCGACAGCTTGTAGCCATCCGGGCCGAACAGCTTGATGCCGTTGTCCTGGTAGGAGTTGTGCGAGGCGGAGATCATCACGCCGATGTCGGCGCGCATCGAGCGGGTGAGCATGGCCACGGCCGGCGTCGGCATCGGCCCGACCAGCACCACGTCCATGCCGCCGGCGGTGAAGCCGGCCACCAGCGCCGCTTCTAGCATGTAGCCGGACAACCGGGTGTCCTTGGCGATCACCACGCGGTGGCGGTGGCTACCGCGTGTGAAGGTGCGCCCGGCCGCAAGCCCGACCTGAAGCGCGGTGGCGGCCGTCATCGGCCAGGTGTTGGCCTGACCGCGAATACCATCGGTGCCAAAATACTTACGCTGCATCGCCGCTCCGCCTCCCCGCGGACGCGATTCACCCCGCCGACTAAACTACCACGCGTCCGGCTCAGGTGCCCGGCTGCGGCTCCGGCTCCATGCCGCCGGTGCCCGACGAACCCTTGCGGCCGCCGTGGCTACCAGCGGTCGGCACCGAGCCCGGCGCGTTGCTGTCGCCGCTCGGCGGCTCGTCGCCGGTGCTGCGGTGGATGCTCTCGCCGCGCAGCAACGCCTTGATCTCGTCGCCGGAGACGGTCTCGTACTCCAACAGCGCCTCGGCGATGATGTGCAGCTGGTCGATGTGATCGGTCATGATCTGACGCGCGCGGCCCTCGGCCTCGTCGATCAGGGCGCGGGTCTCCTCGTCGATGATCTGCGCCGTGGCCTCGGAGACGTTCTGACGCTGCGTCACGGAGTGACCGAGGAAGATCTCTTCCTGGTTGTCATGGTAGCGCAGCCGGCCGAGCCGCTCGCTCATGCCCCACTCGGTGACCATCCGGCGGGCGATGTTGGTCGCCTGCTGGATATCGTTGGAGGCGCCGGTGGTGACCGCGTCCTCGCCGAAGATGAGTTCCTCCGCGATCCGCCCGCCGAACGTCATCGCGAGCTGCGACTTCAGGAAGGTGATCGAGGCCGACAGCCGGTCGCGCTCGGGCAGCGACATGGTCAGGCCCAGCGCCCGGCCGCGCGGGATGATCGTCACCTTGTGCAGCGGATCGTGCTTCGGCACGTGCAGCGCGATCAGCGCGTGGCCGGCCTCGTGATAGGCGGTCAGGCGCTTCTCGTCCTCGGTCATGACCATGGAACGCCGCTCGGCGCCCATCATCACCTTGTCCTTGGCCTCCTCGAACTCGGCCATGGTGACGACGCGCTTGTTCTTGCGCGCGGCCAGCAAGGCGGCCTCGTTGCAAAGATTGGCCAAGTCAGCGCCGGAGAAGCCCGGCGTGCCGCGCGAAATCGTGCG
>CAZVLI010000161.1:0-7760 GCA_964627965.1 uncultured Rhodospirillales bacterium | reverse complement strand
GTCAACCACCGCTGGCTCGGCGGCATGCTGACCAACTGGAAGACGATCTCGCAGTCGATCCGCCGGCTGAACGAGCTGGAGAACCAGCTAGCCGAGGAGCACACCGGTCTCACCAAGAAAGAGACCCTGCGCCGGACCCGCGAGCTGGAGAAGCTGCAGCTCACGCTGGGCGGCATCAAGGAGATGGGTGGCCTGCCCGACCTGATGTTCGTGGTCGACACGGTGAAGGAGAAGATCGCCATCGACGAGGCGCGTACGCTGGGCATCCCGGTGGTCGCGGTGGTCGACAGCAACTCCGATCCCGACCGGGTGACGCATCCGATCCCGGGCAACGACGACGCCAGCCGCGCCATCGAGCTGTACTGCGATCTGGTGGGCCGCGCGGTGATCGCCGGCTTGCAGCAGGAGATGTCGGCCTCCGGCGTCGATGTCGGCGAGCAGGAGGTCATGGTCGAGGAGCTGGAGGAAGCCCCGGCCGAGGCCGAGGCGGCGCCGGAAGCGGCGGCCGCTGAGCCTGCGGCGGCTCCCGAGCAGACCCCGCCTGCTGAGTAGCAATTTGCCTTTACAGGCAATCAGTTGAACTACACTCTCAATCTAAGAGGTTAAAATGGCGCAGATCACCGCCTCTCTCGTGAAAGAGCTTCGCGACAAGACCGGCGCCGGCATGATGGACTGCAAGAAGGCGCTCACCGAGGCCGACGGCGACATGGAAACCGCGGTCGACTGGCTGCGCACCAAGGGCCTGGCCGCGGCGCAGAAGAAGTCCGGCCGGGTCGCCGCCGAGGGCCTGGTCGCGGTGGCGACCGCCGGTGGCAAGGGCGCCGCCGTCGAGGTCAACTCCGAGACCGACTTCGTCGCCCGCAACGAGCAGTTCCAGGCCTTCGTCGCCGCCGTTGCCGGCGTTGCCAGTGAGACTGGCGACGACGTCGCCGCGATCCTGGCCGCCGACTATCCGGGCACCGGCCGGAACGTGCAGGACGAGCTGACCAACCTCGTCGCCACCATCGGCGAGAACATGACGCTGCGCCGGGCCGCTGTGCTCAGCGCCGAGCCGGGTGTTGTCGGTTCCTACACCCACGCCGCCGCCGCGCCGGGCCTCGGCCGGATCGGTGTGCTGGTCGCGCTGGAATCGTCCGGCGACGCGGACAAGCTGAACGAGTTGGGCAAGCAGATCGCCATGCACATCGCGGCGGCCGCGCCGCAGTCCGTGGACGTGGACGCGCTGGACCCGACGGCGATCGAGCGCGAGCGCGCGGTGCTGGCCGAGCAGGCCCGCGAGAGCGGCAAGCCGGAGAACATCATCGAAAAGATGGTCGAGGGTCGCCTGCGCAAGTTCTACGAGGACGTGGTGCTGACCGAGCAGGTCTGGGTGCACGATCCGGACCTGCGGGTGAAGAAGGTGCTGGAACAGGCCGGCAAGGACCTGGGCGCCCCGGTGAAGGTCGCCGGCTTCGTCCGCTTCGCCCTGGGTGAGGGCGTGGAGAAGGCAGAGTCGGACTTCGCCGCCGAGGTCGCGGCCGCTCAGGCCGGCGCGTAAGCCGGCCCCGGGCGCCGCGTCGATGAGCGGGGAACCCGCCACCGGCAAGCCACCCTATAAGCGGGTGATGCTGAAGCTGTCCGGCGAGGCTCTGATGGGCGACGGCGAGTATGGGATCGACTTCAACACGGTCGCCCGCATCGCCGACGACATCAAGCAGGTGCTGAGCCTGGGCGTCGAGGTTGCCGTCGTCATCGGCGGCGGCAACATCTTCCGTGGCGTGGCCGGCGCCACGGTCGGCATGGAGCGTGCCAGCGCCGATTACATGGGCATGCTGGCCACTGTCATCAACGCGCTGGCGCTGCAAAACGCCCTGGAAGAGCGCGACGTGGTGACCCGCGTGCAGTCGGCAATCCCGATGGCCTCGGTCTGCGAACCGTACATCCGACGTCGCGCGATCCGGCACCTGGAACTGGGCCGGCCGGTGATATTCGCCGCCGGCACCGGCAACCCGTTCTTCACCACGGATACGACCGCGGCCCTGCGCGCGGCGGAGACCGGTTGCGAAGTCCTGTTGAAGGGTACGCAGGTCGACGGCGTCTACGATTCCGACCCGGTGAAGAACCCGGACGCCAAGCGCTACGAGGAACTGAGCTTCCACGACGTGCTGGCGCGCGACCTCAAGGTCATGGACGCGGCGGCGATTTCCCTCGCGCGCGAGAACCAGATTCCTATACTCGTCTTCTCCATCCATTCGGCCGGTGCCTTCGCAGATGTGGTGCTCGGCCGGGGGAAATGCACAACCATCAGGGGGGACTGAACGTGGCCGATCCCGACATTGCCGATATCGAACGGCGTATGAAGGGGGCGGTCGAGGTGCTGCGGCAGGAGTTCGGCGGTCTGCGGACCGGCCGCGCCTCGGCCAGCCTGCTGGAACCATTGGTGGTCCAGGCATACGGCGCGCCCATGCCGATCAATCAGGTCGCCACGCTCGCCGTGCCGGAACCGCGCATGCTGTCGGTGCAGGTCTGGGACAAGGCCAACGTCGGCGCTGTGGAGCGCGCGATTCGCGAAAGCGGCCTGGGCTTGAACCCGATCGTCGACGGACAGCTCCTGCGCCTGCCGATTCCCGACCTTACCGAGGAGCGGCGCCAGGAGCTGGTGAAGATCGCGCACAAGTACGCCGAACAGGCCAAGATCGCGGTTCGCAACGTCCGGCGCGACGGCATGGAATCGCTGAAGAAGATGGAGAAGGATGGCGACCTGAGCCAGGACGACCATCATCTCTGGGCCGACGAGGTGCAGTCGCTCACCGACGCCGCCGTGAGCGAGATCGACGACGCGCTGGCGACCAAAGAAAAAGAGATCATGCAGGTCTGAGTGCGCATGGCCTCGGTATCATCGTTGAGCCCGCAGACCGATGCGCCGCCGCGCCATGTCGCCATCATCATGGACGGTAACGGACGCTGGGCGAAGGCGCGCGGTCTACCGCGGGCGATGGGCCACCGACAGGGCGCCGAGGCCGTCCGCCGTGCGGTCGAGGCGGCGCAGCAGCTCGGCATCGGCTACCTGACGCTCTACGCGTTCAGCTCGGAGAACTGGAAGCGGCCGCGTACCGAGGTCGACGACCTGATGGGCCTGCTGCGGCTGTACTTGCGCCGCGAATTGGCCGAACTGCACAGGAACGGCGTCCGCCTGCGCTTCATCGGTGATCGCGAAGCGCTGGCCAAGGACCTGGTGACGCTGATCGACGAGGCCGAGCAGACCACCGCCGGCAACAACGGGCTGACCCTGGTGGTGGCGATCAACTACGGCAGCCAGCACGAGATCATCCAGGCCGCGCGGGCCCTTGCCGATGCCGTGGCAACGGGCCAGATAAACGTTGACGACATTACTGAGGAATCGTTTGCAAGCCGTTTGCATACAAAGGATATTCCTGACCCAGACCTGCTGATTCGGACGAGCGGGGAGCAGCGCCTGTCCAACTTCCTGCTGTGGCAGTCGGCATATACCGAACTGGTGTTTCTCGACCTGCTGTGGCCCGACTTCGACAAGAGTAGCTTGGAAGACGCGATTCATGAGTTCCATCGCCGCGAACGGCGGTATGGCGCGATCGACGGGTAGCGGCCTGGCGCTGCGGGTGTTGTCCGCAGCGGCCCTGATTCCGCTTGTTCTCGCCCTGCTCTGGGTCGGCGGCTGGCCTTTCGTCGGGCTGGTGGCGCTTGTGGCCGTGCTGATGGGGGTCGAGTGGCATCAGCTCACACTTGGCGATCTTGATCGCGAAGCGATGGGAACCGTGGTGTTCATGGCCGGCGCGGTGTTGCTGTTCCCGATGACGCCGGTCTGGGCCGGACCGCTGGTGCTGGCGATTGGCGCGGCGGCGGCCTTGCTGAAGACGGACGCGGCGCAGCGGACCTGGCGTTTGCTGCCCTTCGTCTGGCTGGGCCTGCCGGCGCTGGCGCTTGTCTGGCTGCGGCTGCAACCCGATATCGGTATCTGGCTGGTTGGCTGGGTGCTGGCGACGGTGTGGGCGAGCGATACGGGAGCCTATTTCAGCGGTCGCGCCATCGGCGGCCCGAAGCTGGCGCCGCGCATCTCGCCGAACAAGACCTGGGCCGGCCTAATCGGCGGTATGGTCGCGGCGGCCGTTGCCGGCGGTGCGGTGTCCGGTTGGGGCGGCTATGCGATCCTGCCCGCGGCCGCGTTGTCTGCCGTGGTGGCGGCGCTGTCGCAGGGCGGCGATCTGGCGGAGTCGGCCTTGAAGCGGCATTTCAACGTCAAGGACAGCGGCAAGCTGATCCCCGGGCATGGCGGCATCCTGGACCGCGTCGACGCGCTGCTGGTCGCGGTACCGGCGGCGGCGTTGCTGTACGCGGCGAGCCAGGGGAGGCTGCCGCTGTGGTGACCGCACTTGCCGAAGCCAAGACCGGCAGCGCCCGTCGCGTCAGCATCCTGGGCTCGACCGGTTCGGTCGGCTGCAACACCATCGACCTGATCGCGCGTGAGCCGGAGCGGTTCGCGGTCGAGGCGCTGACCGCGCACTCCAATGTCGAATTGCTGGCGAAACAGGCGCGCGACGTGCGCGCAACCTGCGCGGTGGTCGCCGACCCCACGCGGTATGGCGAACTGAAGACCGCCCTGGCCGGATCGGGCATCGAAGCCGCCGCCGGACCCGAGGCGCTGATCGAGGCCGCCGGTCGGCCGGCGGACTGGGTGATGGCCGGGATCGTGGGCGCCGCCGGCCTGGCGCCGACATTGGCGGCCGCGCGGGCCGGGCGGCTGGTCGCCTTCGCGAACAAGGAATGCCTGGTCTGTGCTGGCGAGCTGATGCTGGAGGAAGTGCGCAAGCACAACGCAACGCTGCTGCCGGTCGACAGCGAGCACAACGCGATCTTCCAGGTTTTCGACTTCGACCGGCCGGAGCGGGTGGAGAAGATCATCCTGACCGCGTCGGGCGGCCCGTTTCGAGAGATGGACCGCGAGGCGATGGCAACCGTCTCGCCGACGCAGGCGCTAGCGCACCCAAATTGGGAGATGGGCGCGAAGATCTCGATCGATTCCGCGACCATGATGAACAAGGGCCTGGAGCTGATCGAGGCCGCCTACCTGTTTCCGGTCGCGCACGAACGTATCGAGGTCCTAGTCCACCCGCAGTCGGTGGTGCATTCGCTGGTCGCCTATGTTGACGGCTCGGTGCTGGCGCAGCTCGGTGCGCCGGACATGCGGACGCCGATCGCCTACGCGCTGGGCTGGCCGGACCGGATGGCAACGCCGGCGCCGAAGCTGGACCTGGCCGCGATCGGCCAGTTGACCTTCGAGGCGCCGGACCCGGCGCGTTTCCCTGCGCTGCGGCTCGCGGCGGCGGCGCTGGCGGCGGGTGGCACGGCACCGACGGTGCTCAATGCCGCCAACGAGGTCGCGGTGGACGCTTTCCTGCGTGGCCGGATCGGCTTCCTCGACATCGCCGGTGTGGTCGAGGAGACCAGCACGCGGCTTCCGGCCGCCGTTTGCGACAGCCTGGACACGGTGCTGGCGGCGGACCAGGCCTCGCGCCGTGTCGCGGCCGAACTCGTCGCTGGCTGCGCGGCGTAGGGGCAGGGAGACGATGGTGGACCTGTTGCTGCAATTCGTGACCTACGTTGTGCCGTTCCTGGTGGTGCTGACCGTGCTCGTGTTCGTGCACGAGATGGGGCACTACCTCGTGGCCCGTTGGTGCAAGGTCCGGGTGGAAACCTTCTCGATCGGTTTCGGGCGCGAGATCTTCGGCTGGTACGACAAGGCCGGTACGCGCTGGAAGGTGTCGTGGCTGCCGCTGGGCGGCTACGTGAAGTTCTTCGGCGACGCCAACGCGACCAGCGCGCCGGACGGCGAGATGCTGGACAACCTCACACCGGCCGAGCGCGAGGTTGCGTTCCACCACAAGAAGCTGTGGCAACGCACCGCCATCGTCGCCGCCGGTCCGTTCGCGAATTTCCTCTATGCGATCGTGATCCTGGCGGCGGTGTTCGTCTTCTATGGCCAGCGGGTGACGCCGCCGGAGATCGGCCGGGTGCTGCCCGACGGCGCCGGCGCGACCGCCGGGCTTCAGGTCGGCGATGTGGTGGCGACGGTCGAAGGCCGCTCAGTCTACCGGTTCGAGCAGCTCGAAGAGGCGGTGCTGCTGAACCCCGGCCTGCCGGTCGAGATGACCGTGCGGCGCGATGGCCAGACCGTGCCGCTGGTCGTCACGCCGAAGGCCGTCGAGCTCGACGTCGGGCAGGGGCCGCGCGACTACGGCGACATCGGCGTCTACGCCGCCAACCCGGCGGTGGTCGGGGTGGTGCAGGCGGACAGCCCGGCGGCGCGCGCCGGGTTCCGCGCGAACGACATCGTGGTCGGCGTCGACGGTAAGGCAATCGAGAATTTCGAGCAGCTGCAGGACATTGTCGTCGGTGGCGCCGGCAAGCCGATGATTCTCGCCGTTTTGCGCGATGGCCAGCGACTCGACCTCGACGTGGTGCCGGAAGCGCGCACCTACGAGACCGCCGATGGCGGCTCGGTGCAGCGCTTCGTGATCGGCATCCAGCGCGCCGAACGGCCGCTCTACCGCCACGGCCCGACCTCGGCGCTCGGCGCGGCGGTACAGACCTCGTGGAACATGCTGGCGCAGACGGTCGACTATGTCGGTCAGATGATCGTTGGCCACCGGGGCACCGAGGACCTCGGCGGTCCGCTACGCATCGCGCAGGTCTCCGGCCAGGCGGCGCAGGTTGGCGTCGAGCAGCTCGTGATGCTGTCGATTCTGCTGTCGCTGAATCTCGGGTTGATCAACCTGTTCCCAATTCCGATGCTGGACGGCGGTCACTTGTTGTTCTACGCCTTCGAGGCGGTTCGGGGTCGACCGTTGACCGAGCGAATGCAGGAGTATGCGCTGCGGTTCGGTCTTGCGATGATCCTGACGTTGACGGTGTTCGTCACCTGGAACGACTTGATCAACCTGCGGGTCGTGGAGTTCATCTCCAACCTGTTTTCTTGAGCCGGTTTGGCCCAAGCGGAGCTATCTGTTGCGCGTCCTCGTTTTCGTTGTCCTGCTGATCGCGGCCCTGGCGCCCTGGCGCCCGGCGTCGGCACAGGGCGTGGTCAGCGCGATCGAGGTGACCGGCAACCAGCGCATCGAGGCCGACACGGTGCGTTCCTACATGGGCTTCGCCGCCGGCGAGGTATACGACCCGGTACGTGTCGATCGGGCGCTGAAGGCGCTGTTCGCCACCGGCCTGTTCGCCGACGTGTCGATCCGCCGCCAGGGCGACACCGTGGTCGTCACGGTGGTCGAGAACCCGATCATCAACCGTCTCGCCTTCGAGGGGAATCGCCGGATCTCCGACGACATCCTGGAGGGCGAAGTGCAGTTGCGCCCTCGCGTGGTTTACACCCGCAGCCGCGTGCAGGCGGACGTGAACCGCCTGGTCCAGGTCTACCGCCGCTCCGGCCGTTTCGCGGCGACGGTCGAGCCGAAGGTCATCCAGCTGCCGCAGAATCGTGTCGATCTCGCCTTCGAGATCAACGAGGGCGACCTGACCGGCGTCGAGCGGATCGACTTCATCGGCAACCGCAAGTTCTCCGACGGCGACCTGCGCGGCGCCGTGGCGACGAAGGAATCGCGCTGGTACCGCTTCTTCACCAGCGACGACAGCTACGATCCCGACCGCCTGACGCTCGATCGCGAGCTGCTGCGCAAGTACTACCTACGCCGGGGCTATGCCGACTTCCGGGTGGTTTCCGCCGTCGCCGAACTGGCGCGCGA
>CAZVLI010000160.1:0-7831 GCA_964627965.1 uncultured Rhodospirillales bacterium | reverse complement strand
GGTCGAGCGCGCCGCCCTCCGGATCGGCAAGCGCCGCCTCGCGCGCCTGGCGGATCGCGGCGGCGGCCGCGTCCGGCTCCATCTCGCCGGCCAGCGTGGGGCGAACCAGCGTGTCCATGATGCCGGCGAAGCTGCGTCGGCCACGTCGATAGGTGTCGGAATAGCCCTTCAGCAGGCGCGCGCACTCGGCCACCTCGCGGGCGAGGCCGAGCGAGAGTCCGGCGGCGGTCACCACGTCGTCGAGCCAGCGCTCCATCGCCTCGTGCTCGACCTGATAGCGCCAGCCGCCGCGGCGGAAGCGACGCATGCCGGCCATGGTGCGCAGCAGGAGGAAGCCGAAGATCGTCGTCGACTTCACGTGCATGCCGAAGTTCATCGTCTCGATGCGGCCGGTGCGCTCGCCCCAAGCGATCACGCGGCGGCCGACCGTGGCCGGCAGCAGGGCGCAGAACTCCTCCAGACCGGGCTTCAGGTACTCGGCGACGATCACCGGCTGGTCCAGCAGCGCGTTGACCTCGGCGCGGACCCGGGCCATCCGTTCCGGCCGCAGCTTGGCCTGGGCGACGCGGATCACGTCCTCGTAGGACATCCACAACGCCAGGTGCCGCGCGGTCTCGCGCGTGAGCGACAGGTTGCCCGAGGCGCCGGTCTCGGCGGCGACGATGGGTTTCAGGCGGCCGAGATACATCGCGGCGTAAGCGGCGTCCTGATAGTCGACGAGGCGCGCCACGCCCTCGCGCAGGATGTCGCGCGTGCCGTCGGGGAACTCGGCTTCGATACGGCCGCGCAAATCGTCAGGGACCGCGCGACGCTGCTGGCTCGGCAGGGTATCGGGGTCGGCTGGCGCCTTGCCCGCCGCGCGCTCCAGGCCGAGCTTGAACGCCTTCAGGCTCGCCTCGACGCCGCGGCCGCCGGAACGGATCGCCTCCTCCAGCCGCTCGGTCGGGATCGGCAGTCGCCCGGAACCGGCGATGGCGCCGAGGATCACCGCGTTGATGACGCTGCCGCTGTCGCGCGCGGCCTTGTCCATGTCGAAAAGCACGGCGTCGCGCGACAGTTCTTCGATGGCGCGAACCACGCGCTCGGTATCGAAGCGGCCGTCGGCCATCGCGGTCCGCTCGGCGATGGCGTAGACGCGGTGCGTGGAGGCGATCAGCGTGGTGCGGTCCGGCGTGACGAAGCCGTTCTGCACCGCCCGGCCCGCCTCCACCAGCTCCGTCGCCACCATCACGTCGATGTCGCCAATGACGGGGTAGAGCGACATGACCGGGCGCAGCGGTGCGCCGCCCGGCTTCACCATCTCGATGTAGTAGGTCGTGGCGCCAGTGCGCTGAGCGACGCCGGGGATCGAGGTGGCCTGTACCACCAGCCCCTCGGCCTCGGCGGCGGACACCAGCCAGTCCGACAGCACGCCGCCGCCCTCGCCGCCCATGGCGGCAACGAGCAGAGTCGTCGGGCGTTCGCTCACGCGACCGCTCCGCCGAGGGCGCCGATCACCGAACGGCGGACCTTGTAGAGCAGGCGATCCATCCAGGACGGGTTCTGCACGATCTCGGCGCGGTAGAAGGACGGGCACAGCACGGCGGCGTGGCTGACCTCGCCGCACAGGCCGCAGCCGACGCAGCCGCTGTTCACGTGCGCGATCGGATCGTCGCGCAGCGGATCCGGGTTCGGCTTCACGGTCAGCGACGGGCAGCCCGACAGCCGAATGCAGGAGTGGTCCCCGGTACAGGTCTCGTCGTCGACGCCGAACTTGGTGCGCACCACCCGCTCGCCGCGTTTCAGCATGTCGGCGATGATCGGCCGGATGCGGCGCTGGCGCGCTAGTTGGCACTCGGCATCTGCGATGATGACCTTCAGTCCCTTGGTCTTCTCCGCCATCGCGCCGCGCAGCGCCTTCACCATCTCGGATACGTGGTAGGTGCGGATGGTCTTGATCCAGGTCACGCCCAGGCCCTTGAGCGCGTTCTCGATCGACATGCCGGTCTGCTCGCCGTGACGGTCGGCCTTCGACGACGGCACCGCCTGCCAGCCGGTGGCCGACGTGTAGCCGTTCTTCATGATCATCAGGATGCCGTCGTCGCGATTGAACATCGCGGAGCCGATGCCGTTGGTCAGCCCGTTATGCCAGAAGCCGCCGTCGCCCATGATCGAGATGGTGCGCTTGGAGAAGTTCGGCGACACCGCCGCCGCGCTGGCCAGGCCCATGCCGTAGCCCAGCACCGTGTTGCCGAGGTTGAACGGCGGCAGCGTGGAGAAGGTATGGCAGCCGATGTCGCAGGCGATATGTGTCGGTCCGGTCTCGCGCTCCATGATCTTGATGGCGGAGAACACCGGCCGCTCCGGGCAGCCGGTGCAGAAGCTCGGCGGCCGCAGCGGCAGCGGCGCTCCCAGGATCTCCGCCGCGCGCGCCTTGTTGGCCAGCAGGCGGTCGAGCTCGGCGCGCGCCGCGTCGACGTCGACGTCGTTCGGGCGCGCCTCCTCCAGGAACCGGGTGATGCCGGTCAGCATGACCTCGGCGATGTACTCGCCGGCCATCGGCAGCACGTCCTTGCCGTAGAGCTTCGTCTGCAGGTCGGCCTTGCGCAGGATCACGTTGACGGCCTGTTCCAGGTAGTCGGGCTGACCCTCCTCGACCATCAGCACGGCCTGCTTGCCGGCGCAGAAGCCGGCGATCTCGTCCGGCGCCAGGGGATAGGTCACGTTCAGCGCCAGGATCGGCACCCGCGACTTGCCGAAGCGGTCGGCCAACCCGGCCTGGGTCAGCGCTCGCATCACCGTGTTGTAGAGCCCGCCCTGGCAGATGATGCCGATGCCCTCGAGGTCGCCCTCGAAGTGGTCGTTCATCCGATGCTCGGTGATGAACTTGATCGCCTCCGGCAGGCGGTACTCGATCTTGTGCTTCTCCTGCGCGTAGGTCGACGGCGGCAGGCAGATCTTCATCATGTCGAATTCGGGGTTCTCGATCGTGTTGTTGCGATTGAACTCCGGCTTCACGTTGTCCTTGGTCTTGAAGCTCCCATGCAAGTGACAGGCGCGGATGCGCAGCTCCAGCATCACCGGCGTGTTGGTATGCTCCGACAGTTCGAAAGACTGCTCCACCGTGCGCACGATGGTGTCGTGGTCGGGGCGCGGGTCGAGCAGCCAGAGCTGCGACTTCATGGCGAAGGCGTGGGTGCGTTCCTGGATGATCGAGGCGCCCTCACCGTAGTCCTCGCCAAGCACGATCAGGGCGCCGCCCGTCACCCCGGCCGAGGCGAGGTTGGACAGCGCGTCGGAGGCGACGTTGGTGCCGACGGTGGACTTCCAGGTAACGCAACCGCGCAACGGGTAGTTGATCGAGGCGCCCAGCATCGCCGCCGCGGCAGCCTCCGACGTGCAGGTCTCCAGGTGGATGCCGAGTTCGCTCATCAGGTCCTCGGAATCCACCAGCACGTCCATCAGGTGGCTGATCGGCGCGCCCTGGTAGCCGCCGACGTAACTCACGCCGGACTGCAACAGCGCCTTGGTGACGGCCAGGATGCCCTCGCCCTCGAACACCTCGCCGTCGCCCCGCCTGAGCAGCTCGACCTCTTTCTTGAACGACCGTTCCATCGCCCGCGCCTCACCTCTCCGCAAGTCGCAGACCTTAGCAACCGCCCGCAACCCGCGGCAATCCGGGCCGATGCCCCAAAGTCCTCATGGCGTGTCACAGCCCGGCGACGTATCTTTATGCTCATGAGTCGAGGGGGGTCGAAACCCGAGACACCTGACGGTGGCGGCAAGCGCGCGACGCCGCAGCGGGGGGACGCTGTCGTCGACACGTCGTCGATCCAGACCGAGTTCGGGCACCTGCTGCTGCGGGCGTGGGACAAGTGGCGTGGGACCGCGCTGCTGCCCACCCGCGCCGACATGTTCCTGGAAGACATCAGCGCCATTCTCGGCAACGTCACGTTGCTGGAGCTACGCGGGCCCGACGAGGCGGTGGTGCGGCTGGCCGGCACCCGCATCTGCGAGGTCTTCGGCCAGGAGCTGAAAGGACGGAACTACCTCGACCTGGTGCCGCCGGAGGCGCGCGGGCTACGGGCCCGGCGCCTGCAGTACATGATCGCGCACCCCTGCGGCGCGGTGCTGCAGGGCACCTACAGCGCGCGGTCCGGCATGACCTTCCGCAGCGAGCAGGTGGCCTTGCCGGTGCGCCCCGCGACACCGGACGCGGCACCGCAGCTGCTCACCGTCGCCGCCGTCATGCCGGGCCAGCCGCGCCCGACCCACATGCCGGAGAGCGAGCTCGGCCGCCTGCCCGACACCTTCCGCTTCCTCGACATCGGCGCCGGCATCCCGAACGTGGATTAGCTTCCAACCTCGTCATGCCCGGGCTCGACCCGGGCATCCACGCAACGCGCAGCGACTTCTACCGCCGGTACGGATAGCAGCGCTCGCGGTCCAACGTCAGGCCGTAGTGCTCGCCCAGGACGCGGATCGCCTCGCCGTGGTCGGGATAGGGGTCGGCGTTGGCGCGGCCGACGACGATGATCTGGAAGCTGCCGTCGTCGACGCCGCCGGGCGGCAGCATCGCCGTCACCAGCCCCTCGCCCTCGTGGTCGCGCAGCGTCAGGAACAGCGGCATGGTGCGCTGCGCGTGGGCGGCGCGGCCGATGTCCTGCTCGATATAGCGCTCCGAGGCCGGCTTGAAGGCGCGGTCGGCCTGCTCCCAGGCGCGCTGGAAGTGTTTCGCGACCTTGTGGTCCATCAGCGCCGATTCCCGCTCCGCCTCGACCAGCGTCTCGATGCGGAACCAGGTCTGCCGGCGCGGCGCGTCGCAGACGTATTTCATGCTCACTCCGTAGAGTCGACCAACCTGCAGTGTGCGAGAGTCGGGACGGCTTGAGAAGGGGCCGCAGCGCCGACGCCCACTGGACTGTTACCTTCAACCGCCGTAGTCGAATGCGACTAACATGAGAGAACCTTGCGAGAGGTTCACAGATGGAAACTTGGCTGGTCGTTCTGCTGATCGGCGGCGGGCTGCTTGCCCTGCTGCTCCTGATGTTCCTCGGTATACTCGCCATAAAGGGCGCCGTCGCCCTGTTCGCGATGGCCGTCGATCAAGGCTTTGTCGGCATTGCGGCCTACATCGCCTGCTGGGTGCTTCTGGCTCCAGCGATGCTCGTGGCCTGCATCATCGCTGGCTTGTGGCTGTTCCTGGCCGGACATTAGAACGTACATTCAGTCGAAATTGACTCCGGGCATCACGTCCCACACGCTTCGTGGCAATTCGCTCGGGGCTGAGAAGCGTCAATTCTGGGAACGTCGCCATGAAGTTCACTTGGTTCAACCTGATGCCGTGGCCGTATCTGCCGGATGACTTTCGGGAGACGCATCGCTCGGTCTGGGTGGATATTCCGGCCAAGCTGTACGATCCGGAGCAGGGGCACCGCGTCTATCACACCTATCTCGACCAGCTCGAATACGCGGAGAGCCTGGGCTACGACGGGATCGGGGTGAACGAGCATCACGCCAACGCCTATGGCCTGATGCCCTCGCCCAACATCATGGCGGCCACATTGTCCCGACGCACGTCGAAGGCGGCACTGGTGGTGCTGGGCAACTCCATCGCGCTGTACAACCCGCCGGTGCGCGTGGCGGAGGAGTTCGCCATGCTGGATGTCTTGTCCGGTGGGCGTCTCGTGGCGGGGTTCCCGGTCGGCACGTCGATGGACACGAACTACGCCTACGGCACCGTCCCGGCGCTGACGCGGGAGAAGTACGCCGAGGCGCACGACCTGATCATGAAGGCGTGGGCGGCCGACGAGCCGTTCCCGTTCAACGGGCGCTATACCAAGCTGCGCTACGTGAACTGCTGGCCGAAGCCGGTGCAGCGGCCGCGGCCGCCGATCTTCATCCCCGGCGGCGGCTCGGTGGAGACCTACGACTTCTGCCTCGACAACGACTACACCTACTCCTACCTCAGCTTCACCGGCTACAAGCGGGCGCAGAAGCTGATGGACGGGTTCTGGGAGCGGGTGGCGGAACGCGGCCTGGACGACTCGCCCTACCGCGCCGGCTTCGCGCAGACCATCTGCGTCGCTGACACCGACGAGGAAGCGGAGAAGCTCTACGGCGAGCACGTCAGCTACTTCTACAACCGCTGCCTGCACGTCTATCCGGGCTTTGCCGACGCGCCGGGCTATCGCACGATCAAGACGCTGCAGGCCCAGGCGGTCTCGCAACTCACCCGCGCCAGCCTCGCCGACATGGCCAAGCTGTCGTGGAAGGACATGGTCGAGGGCGGCCACATCATCGCCGGCTCGCCGGACACGGTGGCCGAGCGCATGGAGTTCCTGATCAAGAACCTGCGCGTCGGCAACATCTTCTGCCTGCTGCACATCGGCGACATGCCGGACGAGAAGACGCGCCACTCCACACGGCTGTTCGCGGAGAAGGTGATGCCGCGGCTGCGCAAACTGTGGACGGAATACGGCAACCACGACGACCGCTTCTGGATCCATCCGATGCGCGAGCGGGTCAGCCCCGCTCAGGCGGCCGAGTGATGGAGGCGCGGCACATCGAGACTGCCGGCGGGCGGACGCGCATCCGCGTCTACGAAGGCGGCGACGGCCCGGCCCTGCTCTACCTGCATGGCGCCGGCGGGGTGTTCCCGAACGATCCCTTTCTGGCGCTGCTGGCCAAGCACTTCCGGGTCTCGGCGCCGCTGCTGCCGGGCTACGAGGACAGCGAGGGCGCCGACGTCTTGCGCGACATGCTCGACGTCACGCTGCACTGTTTCGACGTAATGGACGCGCTCGGGCTGGAGAAGCCCGTCGTCGTCGGCCACTCGATGGGCGGGATGATCGCGGCGGAGATGGCCGCCGTGGCGCCGATGGCGATTGACCGCCTGGCGCTGCTGGCCCCGGCCGGCCTGTGGTTCGACGAGGCGCCCCTGCCCGACCTGTTCGCCAAGCTGCCGTTCGAATTGCCGGCGCTGTTGTTCCACGACGTCGAGCTGGGCACGAAGATGCTGACCGCCGGGCTCGACCTGGACGATCCGGACTTCCTGACCGAGTTCCTGATCATGAACGCCAAGCGCTTCGGCATGGCCGGCAAGCTGCTGTTCCCGATCCCGGACCGGGGCCTTTCGGATCGGATGTACCGGATCAAGGCCAAGACGGCGGTGATCTGGGGCGCCGAAGACGGGCTGATCCCGCAAGATCCGTACGCCCAGGCCTTCGTCGACGGCATCGCGGGCGCTAAGCTCACCTCGATTCCGGCCGCCGGCCACCTGCTGCAGTACGAGCAGGGCGAGGCGGTGCTGGCGGCGATCCAAGAGGTGGCATGAGCAACGACGAAGCAACAGCGCGCGAGGCGGCGCGCATCCTGATCGAGATCGAGGCGGTGCTGTTCCGGCCGCACGACCCGTTTACCTTCACTTCCGGGCGCAAGAGCCCGGTCTACGTCGACTGCCGGCGCATCATCGGCTTTCCCGAAGCGCGCTCGCAGCTGATGGACATGATGGTGGACCAGATCAAGGCGACCGCCGGCGAGATCGACGCGGTGGCCGGTGGCGAGACGGCGGGTATTCCCTTCGCCGCCTTCGTCGCCGAGCGCATGAATCTGCCGATGCAGTATGTGCGCAAGCAGCCGAAGGGGTTCGGGCGCGGCGCGCGCATCGAAGGCTACTTCGAGCCGGGCCAGCGCGTCGCGCTGATCGAGGATCTGGCGACCGACGGCGGCTCGAAGATGAGCTTCGTGGAGGGCCTGCGCGAGGCGGAGATGACCTGCGCGCACACCTACGTCGTCTTCCACTACGGCATCTTCCCGGAAGGCATCGCCAAGCTGCGCGAGCAGGGCGTGG
>CAZVLI010000159.1:0-7835 GCA_964627965.1 uncultured Rhodospirillales bacterium | reverse complement strand
ACTTCGAGGAGACGCAGCCGGAACCGCCGCTGATGGGCCGCGATGCCAAGGACAAGGCGGTGGTGGAGATGTGGCAGCGCATCGCCGAGATCGAGGGCATGGGCTCGGTCGGCGACGCGCTGCGCAACACGTTGCCGATGTTCGCCGACCGGGGCATTGCCGGCCAGGAGGGTGGCGTGCCGCAGATCGCCGAGCTCGCCGCGCGCGGCCGCGCCGGGTTCGAACGCTTCCTCGGCCGGCTCGACGAACGCCTGGGCGAGAGCAAGTGGCTGGCGGGCGACAACTTCACCATCGCCGACATCACCGCCATCGTGGCCATCGACACTGCGCAGCGGGTCGAGATGGGCGTCGCCGACACGTTCAAGAACGTGCACCGCTGGATGGCCGACGTGAACGCGAGGCCCAGCGCCAAGGCGTAGCGAGTTTCACCGCTCGGCGGGCGGCACGTCCTTCAGGGTGGCGACGAAGGCCGCGATGTCGGCCTTGTCGTGCTTGAGGTGGACGCGCTTGTCGGACGGTGCCTGGTTCAAGGTACAGACGCCGTCGCGGTGCGGCCTGGCCGGGCGGATCGGGCGCGGGACGAAGCCGCCGCCGCAGTTCGGGCAGACGTTGTGCAGGTGTGTCTCAACGCAGTCGGCGCAGAAGGTGCACTCGTAGGAGCAGATTCGCGCGTCTGCCGCGTCCGGCGGCAGGTCCTTGTCGCAGTATTCGCAGTTCGGCCTGAGTTGCAGCATGTGGCCCTCCTCCGCCGGCAGCCTACGCGGCCTGCCCGGCGCCGGACAGGGCCATTGCTCAGGTGCCGAAGCGACCGGACTGGTAGTCCTGTACCGCCTGGATCAGTTCCTCGCGGGTGTTCATCACGAACGGGCCGTAGCGCGCCACCGGCTCGGCGATCGGACGGGCGTCGCCGTAGAACAGCGCCGCGCCGTTCGCGCCGGCCGTCACCGTGATCGCGCCCTCGCCGTGCAGGACGGCGAGCGACGGCGCCAACGCTTCGTTCTCGCGACCAAGGCTGTCCTGGCCCGTCACCGAGCCTTCGTAAATGCAGAAGAAGGCGTTGTGGCCGTCGGCCGGCTCGACCGTCAGCGTGGCACCGGCGTCGAGTTCGGCGCGCAGCAGGGTCACGGGCGTGTGCGCCCTGGCCGGGCCGGTCACGCCCTCGTATTCGCCGGCAACGACGTGGACGGTGCGGCCGTCCGCGCGCACCGCGGGAATGCTGTCGGCGACGATATCCTGGTAGCCGGGCGCCGTCATCTTGTCGGTCGACGGCAGGTTGAGCCAAAGCTGGAAGCCGCGCATGCGGCCTTCGACCTGTTCCGGCATCTCCGAGTGCACGATGCCGCGCCCGGCGGTCATCCACTGCACGTCGCCGGGGCCGATCACGCCCTCGCCGCCGGTGGAATCCTTATGGCGCATGCGGCCGTCGAGCATGATCGTGACCGTCTCGAAGCCGCGATGCGGGTGGCTCGGGAAGCCGCCGATATAGGCGCCGGGATCGTCATTGTCGAACCGGTCGAGCATCAGGAAGGGGTCGATCTGCTCGACCTGCTGGGTGCCGATCATCCGGGTCAGGCGGACGCCGTCGCCGTCGGCGGTTTCCATGCCCGCCACCACGCGCGCTATGTGCATCTACAACTCTCCCATCGCTAGGCCCTATCTAGGGGCGATGGGGGGCGGCGGCAAGCTCGGCTCAGACGAAGGGCAGGGCGGCGCCCCAGGCAAGCAGGGCGATCCCGGCGGCGCGGCCGATCCAGTGGCCGTGCGGGACGGTCTTCTCCAGCAGCACGAAGACCGCCAGGCCGACGATCCAGTACAGGTTCATCACCCCGCCGAAGAACAGCAGCGCCATCAGGAACCAGCAGCAGCCCAGGCAATAGGCGCCGTGGTCCAAACCCATGCGCAGCGCGCCGCCATAGCCGGTGCGCCAGTTCGAGGTCAGGAAGCCGAGCGGCGTGCGGCAATGGCGCAGGCACACGGTCTTCATCGGCGTGAGCTGCCAGGCGCCGGCGGCGATCAGGATCGCGGCGCCGAGCCAGACGTTTGTGGTCTCCAGCATCGGCGACATCAGCCGCGCCGTCTCCATCGCCCACTGCAACCCGGCGGCGATCAGGCTGAAGGCGCCCCAGGCGATGACGTAGCCGGCGGCGAAGATGCTGGCCGGGACCAGCGGGCGCTGGCCGCCCTTGGCGTTGCGCATGACGCGGATGTAGAGCAGCAGCACCGGCGCCGCGCTGGGCAGCATCATGGCGACCATCATCACCCACCACATGGTGAACATCAGCGCCGCGTAGCCGGGGGTCCACACGGCTTGCTGCATCATCCAGCCGTCCATGCCGGCCATGCGGGTCATGTCGATGGCGCTCATGCCCATGCCGGCGCCCATCAGCAGCCAGACCCAGGAGATCGCCACCACCAGCACCAGGCCGCCGAGGAACACCGCGCGGTCGCGGCGCAGCACGCTTTCCAGCGCCGCATCGGCGGGGTTGAGCTCGGGTCCGGGGTTCCGCGTCGTCATGGCGCCGCAGTATGGCAGCACCCCGACTGGTCGTGGCAAGCGCTGAAAACGAGCGATAACAATTGAAAAGATTGAAACAATTCAGTCGGTTGACCAAAGCGCGTTGGGTCTGCAGGTTGGGTGGCACCAGACATGACCGACAACGGGGACTCGAAGATGGCCTATGTCGACTGGATGATCCGCGGACCGAAGATCTCGTCCTGCAACTGCGCCTACGGTTGTCCGTGCGAATTCAACGCACGGCCGACAAACGACGTGTGCGAGGGGCTGGAGGCGCACCGGATCGACGAGGGCTGGTTCGGCGACGTGCGGCTGGACGGGATCATCATCGGCGCGCGCTATCGCTGGCCCGGGCCGGTGCACGAGGGCGGCGGCATCGCCCAGGGCTTCATCAGCGCGCACGCGACCGAGGAGCAGCGCGAAGCGCTGTACAAGATCCTCGGCGGGGAGGAGCAGGAGCCGACCACGCCCTTCGCGATCTACGGCTCGACCATCGAGCAGGAGTTCGACCCGATCTTCGCTGACATCGAGTTCGACTTCGATCTGGCGGCGCGCACCGGGCGGTTTCACGTGCCCGGCGCCATGGAAATGACGCTGGAACCGATCCGCAATCCGGTTACCGGCAAACCGCACCGGGCGCAGATCGTGCTGCCTGACGGCTTCGAGTTCCGCGCCGCCGAGATGGCCAGCGGCAGCTTCCGGTCCAGCGGCGACCTGGCGATGACGAGCCAGGACACCTATGGCTTCCTGATCGACGTCGCCTACGGCCCCTACGGCGTGATCGACGAGAAGACGCTGGGCGGAGTTGGCTACGGGGCCTGATCCCGGCGGTTAGCTGAACAGGAAGTCGCCGGCGCCGAGCTGGTTGGCGGCGATGCCGGTCAGCGTGATCGACAGGCCGTCGCCGCCGCTGGCAAGCGTTACCCGCGCGCCGTCGGCGGTATTGGCGATGTCGAGGTCGCCGAGGCTGCTCGCGCCCTGGATCAGCAGCTTGTCGGTGCCGTCGGCGAAGTCGGTGATCACGTTGGCGCCGTGGCCGGCGGCGAAGGTGAAGGTATCGGCGTCGGCACCGCCGGTCAGCGTGTCGTTGGCCGGACCGCCGATCAGCGTGTCGTCGCCGGCGCCGCCGAACAGCGTGTCGAAGCCCTGCATCCCGACCACGAGGTCGTCGCCGTCGCCGCCCTCCAGGCGGTCGCGCCCGCCCTGGCCGCGCACGGTGTCATTGCCGACACCGCCGACCACGGTATCGAAGCCGGAGTTACCGTTGACGACGTCGTCGCCGTCGCCGCCGCGCAGGTCGTCGTCGTTGCCGCCGCCGAACAGCAGGTCGTTGCCGCCGTCGCCGGCGACCGTGTCGTCGCCCGGATGGGCCTTCACCTGATCGTCGTCGGCGCCGCCGGAAATGTTGTCGTCGCCGCGATTGCCGAACAGGCGGTCGGCGCCGTCGCCGCCGAACATCACGTCGCCGTCTGACAGACCCCACATGGAATCGTCGCCGCCGGCCGCGCTGAGCCAGTCCTCGTCGCCCGAGCCGATCTGCTGGTCGGCGCCGTCGCCGCCGACCAGCGCCATGGAGTCGACGCCGACCGAACGCTGGTTGTAGGCGATGCGCAGTTCGTAATTGCTGCCGCCGAGATTGACGAATCCGGCGATGTCGATGGCGCCGTCGCCGTTGAAGTCGCCGGTGACGAAGTCGTTGCTGAGGATGTCGAACGGCGCATCGGGGCCGTTGACGAAGGTGTTGTCGCCCTCGTTCAGCAGGATCTGCAGCGGGTCGCGCATGACGATGTCGAGGTCGCCATCGCCGTCGATGTCGGCGAGTTCGACCTCGTAGCCGAGCTGCCCGGCGGCATCCGCCGACTGGGCGAAGCGGGTAGCGGTTTCGTCGACGTAGCTGCCGTCGGCCTGCTGGCGTAGGAACTGCAGGTAGCCGCCGGCGAAGCTCGGCTGCGAGGCGATGTAGAGCACGATCAGGTCGAGCCGGCCGTCGTCGTTGGCGTGCCAGCCGACGAGGTCGTAGCTCTCCAGCACGCTGCCCGTGCCGAAGTTCGGTGCCGGCAGCGTTATCAGGTTCGGGAAGCTGCCACTGCCGTCGTTCATGGCGATGAAGGCGTCGTTGCCCTGCGCCGCCCCGAGGAACAGGTCGGGCGCGCCGTCGCCGTTCACGTCGATCAACTCGACCGCGAAGCTGATCGCGGCGGCGGTCTCGAAGTCGCCGGGCAGGCGGCCGCTCACGTTCTGGAACGCGCCATTGCCGTCGTTCAGCAGCACCTGCGGGCCCTGGGCGGCGGCGACGCCGGAATTGGCGGCGATCAGGTCGACGTCGCCATCGCCGTCGATGTCGCCGGCCGCCGCGCCATGGGTGAAGTCCATGCGTTGCGGAATATTGGCAGACGCATTGTTGAGCCGGCCGCTGCCGTTCGACAGCAGCAGGACGTTCTGGTGCCCGGGGAAAGGATCGGCGTCGAAGCCGTGGTCGGCGACGAAGACGTCGTCGTCGCCATCGCCGTTGAAATCGGCGACGACGGTCCAGCGGGCGTGCTCGGTCACGAATCCGGCGACGGTGCTTCCCGCCGGCGCGAAACCGCCCATGCCGTCGCCGAGGAACACCAGCCCGGCATTGTCGCGCACGGTGGTGGGGAAGAAGGTCATCGGCAGGATCAGGTCGGGGTTGCCGTCGGCGTTGAAATCGCCGCTGGCCATGTCGATGACGTACTGGAAGCCGTCGGTCTGACCTGCAGCGACGGCAATCGGCGCAGCGAACAGGTCGGCGCCGGCGGTCAGCGCCACGTCGACGTCGTCGAAGCGCACGGTCTCGACGTCGCGCAGTTCGACCACGTCGTCGCCGATGATCACGACCGCGATGTCGCTGTTGCCGAAGACCTGAGCTTCGCCGCGGCTGCGGCCGGCGAAGGTTGCCACGTCGTTGCCGGCGCCGCCCTCGATGGTGTCGCTGCCGCCGTCCGCGGCCAGGACGTCGTCGGCGTCCGTGCCCTGGAACAGGTCGGCGGCGCCGGCCAGCGCCGATGTGATGATGTCGCTCATGCCCATTTCCCCCCGGCCGAGGATTATTTGTTGCTCAGTGCGAGCGTTGTTCCCGGCGTTTTCACGACGATTCCAGGAAGCTGGGGGAATGTACAGAGACGTTATGGAATGGGCCGGTGCTAGTGCCGACGCCACGGCTTTGCCAGAATGCCGGTCATGGCAGCGCTAACACGTATCGACGGGCCGCGGCAGCCGGCGGCGAACGGGCAACCGCCGGCCAAGCTGGTGATCCTGCTGCACGGCTATGGCGCCGACGGGAATGACCTCTTCGGCCTCGCCCCGTACTGGGCGCGGCTGCTGCCCGACACCGCCTTCGTCAGTCCGCACGCGCCGGAACCCTGCGGGATGCAGCCGGTCGGCCGGCAGTGGTTTTCCATCGGCAGCTTCTCGGCCGAGGAGCGGCTGCGTGGGGCGGAGAAGGCGGCGCCGATCCTCGACGCCTTCATCGACCAGGAGCTCGAACGTTACGGCCTGGATGACAGCCGGCTGGCGCTGGTCGGGTTCAGCCAGGGCCCGATGATGGCGCTGCACGTCGGCCTGCGGCGGGCGCGGCCGTGCGCGGGCATCGTCGGTTTCTCAGGCGCGTTGGTGGCGCCGGAGCGGCTACCGGACGAAATCAGCGCACGGCCGCCGGTGCTGATGATCCACGGCGACATGGACGATCTGCTGCCGGTCGAATCGCTGTTCCAGGCAGTGCAGGGGCTGGGCGCGGCCGACGTGCGAGCCGAATGGCATGTTTCGGCGAACTGCGGCCACTCGATCGCGCAGGACGGGCTGGAACTCGGCGGTCAGTTCCTGCAGCGCGCGCTGACCGGACAGCTTGCGTCACCGGCGTGACTTGCCGAGACCGACATCCTGTGGTGTCATACTCGGGTCACACCAGATGTCGTAGATTGCAGCCGCCTAAAGCCTGGAGGTGCGGGAACAGGCGATGTCGATGACAGCGGAAAGCCATCCGGCGCTGATCCTGAACGCCGACTACCGGCCGCTCAGCTATTTCCCGCTGTCGATCTGGCACTGGCAGGACGTGGTCAAGGCGGTGTTCCTGGACCGCGTCAACGTCGTCTCCGAATACGAACACGTGGTGCGCTCGCCGGGCTTCGAGATGAAGCTGCCGTCGGTGGTCTCGCTGAAGCGCTACGTGCAGCCGGCGAAGTATCCGGCCTTCACCCGCTTCAACCTGTTCCTGCGCGACTGCTTCACCTGCCAGTATTGCGGCAGCGACGACGACCTCACCTTCGACCACCTGATCCCGCGTTCGCGCGGCGGGCGGACGACGTGGGACAACGTCATCACTGCCTGCGCGCCGTGCAACCTCCGCAAGGGTGGCCGGCTGCCGTCGGCGTGCGGCATGTATCCGATGGTGATGCCGTACCGGCCGACCGTGCACGAACTGCACAACCATGGCCGGCGCTTCCCGCCCAACTTCCTGCACGAAAGCTGGAACGACTACCTGTACTGGGACGCCGAGCTGGAGCCCTAGACCCGCTCCGACAGCCGGATTGCGAGCTTGGTGCCGGCGCGGATGGCGCGGCGGAGGGTGCGGTAGCCGGGCGTCTGCTCGGCATCATGGTCGAGCGCCACGTCGCGGTGGTGCTGCTCGTCGGCGCGGTACTTCTCCAGCGTCTTGCGGAGTTCCGGCTCGTCGTCGCCAAGCGCCTCGATCTGGTCCTTGTAGTGTTCGTCGATGACTTCCTCGACCGCGACGGTGCAGGCCATCGCCGCCTTCTCGCCCATCAGCGCCGTGCCGGCGCCGAGCGCGAAGCCGGCCGCGCGCCATAGCGGCGTCAGCGCCGTCGGCCGCACCCGACGCTCGACCAGTAGCGCATCGAACGTCTCCAGATGCTCGTCCTCCTGCGCCGCCATCTCCGCGACGGGCGCTTCGGAGGCCGTGCCCTTCAGCACCGCGAGCTGGCCCTGGTAGATGCGCTTGGCGCCGAACTCGCCGGCCTGGTCGACGCGCAGGATGCGCTCCAGCCGCTGACGCTTCGAAAGATCGCCGGGGAGGCTCATGGCCGTGCCCAGCAGGACACGGCCCGCTTATCAATGTGAGCGTGCTGTTGCGCGCTCACGAGAAGGCTCTCTTCGCGGCCAGGAATGCGAAGCCGGCCAGGACGAGGCAGGCGATGAAGTTGTAGCCGGCCATCGAGATGCCGAACAGCGACCAAGCGACCTCGTCGCAGCGCGTCACCGGCGTCGCCATGATCTGCGCGCGGAGCTGATCCAGCGTCTTGGCCTTTATGTCGGGGCCTGTGCAGGCGTCGGTGCCGGCCCA
>CAZVLI010000158.1:7317-7847 GCA_964627965.1 uncultured Rhodospirillales bacterium | reverse complement strand
ATGAGCGCCTGATCGAGTTCGTCTCCGCCCGGCCCGGCCACGACCGCCGCTACGCCGTCGACAGCCGGACTATCCGACGCACCCTCGGCTGGAAGCCGGCGCGCGACTTCGCGACCGGCATGGCGGAGACCGTGGACTGGTATCTCAACAACGAAGCCTGGTGGCGGCCGCTGCTGGAGCAGCGCTACGACGGCGGCCGGCTCGGGCTGGGCGGCAAGCCGTGAACCACGCAGCCACACCCTGGCGCCCGCCGGCGGTCGACAAGGTGCTGCGCTGGCCAGCGGTGGAGGCGCTCGTCGAGCAGGCCGGCCGTGCCGTCGTCACCGATGCGGTGCGCGAGGCGCTGCAGGCCGCGCGTCAGGCCGGTGCGATGCCGGGTGACGCCGAAATCGTGGGCGATGTCGACCGACGTGTCGCCAGCGCCACGGCCCCGCGTCTGCGTCCGGTGTTCAATCTCACCGGTACCGTGCTGCATACCAACCGCGGCCGCGCGCTCCTGCCGGAGGCGTCGATCGCCGCGTGTAGTGACA
>CAZVLI010000158.1:0-7307 GCA_964627965.1 uncultured Rhodospirillales bacterium | reverse complement strand
CCGGCGGCGCTGGAGTTCGACCTGGAGACCGGCGGGCGCGGCGACCGCGACGACATCGTCGCCGATCGGCTGTGCAAGCTCACCGGCGCCGAGGCCGCGACTGTCGTCAACAACAACGCCGCCGCCGTCCTGCTGCTGCTGAACACCCTGGCGCAGCGCAAGGAAGTGCTGGTCAGCCGTGGCGAGCTGATCGAGATCGGCGGTTCCTTCCGCCTGCCGGACATCATGCGCCGGGCCGGCTGCAAGCTGGTCGAGGTCGGCACCACCAACCGGACCCATGCCCGCGACTTCGCCGACAACGTCACCGACAAGACCGCGTTGCTGCTGAAGGCGCACACCTCCAACTACGTCGTGCAGGGCTTCACGGCGGAAGTGCCGGAAGCGGAACTGGGACGGATCGCGCGCGACGCCGGCGTGCCCTTCGCGGTCGACCTTGGCGCCGGTGCCTTGCTCGACCTCGCCGCGCTGGGCCTGCCGCCTGAGCCGACGCCGCGCGAGACGCTGGCGCACGGTGCCGACCTTGTGACCTTCTCCGGCGACAAGCTGCTGGGCGGCCCGCAAGCGGGCCTCATCGTCGGCCGCGCCGACCTGATCGCCAAGCTGAAGAAGAACCCGCTGAAGCGCGCGCTGCGCCTGGACAAGGTGACGCTGGCGGCGCTCGAAGCCGTGCTAGCCCTTTACGACGATCCCGATCGCGTCGTGCAGCGAGTCCCGACACTGCGTTTGCTGACGCGGAAGGCGGGCGATATCCGTGCGCTGGCCGAACGGCTGCGGCCGGCGGTGGCAAGAGCATGCCCGGAGTTCGAGGTCACGGTTGCGGCCTGCGACAGTCAGATCGGTTCCGGCGCGCGTCCGATGGACCGGGTGCCGAGTGCCGCGTTGCGCCTCGCCGGGCGGGGCAGTGCCTTGAAGAAACTGGCATCGCGACTGCGCGCATTGCCCGTCCCGGTGATCGGGCGGGTGCAGGATGGCGCGCTGTGGCTCGACCTGCGCTGCCTTGAGGACGCCGAGGGTTTCCTGGCGCAACTACAGTGCTGATCGCGACCGCAGGCCACGTCGACCACGGAAAGACGTCGCTGGTTCAGGCGCTCACCGGTATCGACACCGACCGTCTGCCGGAGGAGAAGAACCGCGGCCTGACGATTGATCTCGGCTTTGCCTATCGGCCGCTGAGCGAGGACGGTCCGGTGGTCGGCTTCATCGATGTGCCGGGCCACGAACGTTTCATCCACAACATGCTGGCCGGCGTCGCCGCCATCGACCTCGCGCTGCTGATCGTCGCCGCCGATGACGGCCCGATGCCACAGACGGCCGAGCACCTCGCGATCCTGGACCTGCTTGGCATCTGCAATGGCGTGATCGTGGTGACCAAGACCGATCGGGTCGAGCCGGCCCGCGTCGACGAGGTCGGCGAGGCGGTCTCGTCGCTGGTCGCCGGCACCAAGCTGAACGGTGCGCCGGTCTATCCGGTTGCGGCGCTGAACGGCGATGGCGTGCCCGCGCTGCGCGACCACCTCGACGGCGCGGCGCGGAACCACGCTGCGCGCGCCAGCCGTGGCGAGTTCCGACTGGCGGTCGACCGCTGCTTCACCGTGGAAGGTGCCGGCGTCGTGGTCACCGGCACGGTGTTCTCCGGTCAAGTTGCCGTGGGCGACACCGTCCGCCTCTCGCCCGGCGGCCAGGAAGCGCGCGTTCGCAGCCTGCGAGCGCTGAACCAGGCCGCCGATATTGGCGTGGCGGGCCAGCGTTGCGCGCTGAACCTCGCCGGCGCCGATATCCACAAGGATATGATCCACCGCGGCGACTGGGTCGTCGCGCCATCGGCACACCTGGCGCTGCGCCGCTTTGACGCGAAGATCCGGCTGCTGCCCGGCGAGGTCCGGCCGCTGGCGCACTGGACACCGATTCACCTGCACCTCGGCGCCGCCGACGTCACGGGCCGCGTCGCGCTGCTGGGCTATGACAGCCTGGCGCCGGGCGAGGACGGGCTGGCGCAACTGGTGCTCGACCAGCCGATCCTGGCGGCGCACGGCGACCGCTTCATCCTGCGCGACCAGTCGGCGCAGCGAACCATCGGCGGCGGCAGCGTCGTGGATGTCTTTCCGCCGTCCCGGGGGCGAGCGCGGCCGGAGCGATTGGCCGAACTGGTTTCGCATGCGATGCCTGAGAACGGTGCCGCGCTGGACGGGCTGCTCGACGGCGCGGCGCGCGGGGTGCGGCTCGACCATTTCCAGCGCGCGCGAAACCTGACCGACGGCGAGGCCCGAGATCTGTTCGACGGCCGCGACATGACGGTTGTGGACGGGGCGGACGGCGCTATCGGGCTGCGCCCGTCGCGACTGGAAACGCTGGCCGAGCAGGTCCTGTCGTCCCTGGCCGACTGGCACGAGCGCGAACCGGACAGCCTGGGGCCGACCGTCGACCAGCTCCGCCGCCGGGCCAACCTGCCGGCCGACCTCGTGCGCCACCTGGCTGACAGCCTGCGCGTCGATGGTCGCGTCGCGCGCAATGGCGTCAGCCTGCACCTGCCGTCGCACCAGGCGCGGCTGGCCGGAGCCGATGCCAAGCGTTGGGATACGGTCGCGCCAATGCTGGAGGACGGCGGCTTGCGACCGCCGATCTTCCGCGAGATCGCCGCCGAGCTCGATCTCGATCCGGAGGAGGTGAGGCGGTTCATGGGCCGTGCGGCGCGCGTCGGCCTCGTGCTGGCGGTGGCGCCGAACCGCTACTTCCCGCCGACGGCCGTGCGCGAACTGGCGGAGATCGCCGAACGTCTCGCGGCCGAGGCGCCGTTCGATGCGGCGCGTTTCCGCGATGCCAGCGGCATCGGCCGCAACCTCACCATCGAGGTGCTGGAGTATTTCGACCGTGCCGGCCTGACGCGGCGCGATGGCGCGGTGCGTGAGATTGTGCGCCCCGCCGGTGAGATCTTCATTCTCGACTAGGCGCCCTTGAAGCGCAGCAGCGGGGCGTAGACGTAGGCCTTGCCGCCCTCGGGCCGCTTGATCACCAGCCAGTCGCCGTCGACCGTTCGGCCCGCGACCTGCACTTCGGTGCCGGCGGCGAGCGTTGCCAGGCGCATCCCGGCGGTGGTCGGTGCCGCCCGGACCACCGCCTGCCGGACCACGACGTAGCGAGCGCGGCCGGTGGCCACGGGCTTCGGCTTGGGCGGCGAGCGTAGTGTTGCCACCTTGTGGCTTGGTTCGCCTGTGGCGGGCTTGCCGCGGGACGCCGTCAGCCGGTCGATACGCAGTCGCGCCACGGTGGCAAAGGTGCCGTTCGGGAACCGTGCCAGGTAGGCACCGAGCATGTCGGCGTCGTCGCTGTCCTTCACGCTTTCCCACAAGGCCAGGTCGAGCGCCGCCTGGCTGGCCTCCGCGGCGGTCGGTGGCGGTGGCGTCGGATCGGGCGCGCCCACCAGCGTCTCGCGCGGCACGAACAGGAAGTCGCCGCCGTCATGTCGGGCGTCGCGCACGTCGGCATATTGCGGCGTCTGCCGTGCGTTCGCGACGACCCGCTGTTTCAGCCGCTGGAACAGCGCCTGGCCGTCGAGCACCTCGCTATTGTCGCGCAAGGCGGCCAGGAACGCGTCGGCGAAGACGGAATGGCCGCCCGGTCCGGCATCGGTCACCGGTTCCACGCCGCCGGAGGACAGCGCGGTTCGCGCCCGTCGCGTCGCCATGCGCGTGAGCCAAGCCTCGCGTGCCGCGCCAGCCGTGGGCCTGCTGTCTTCGCCGCGCGTCAGCGTGCCGGAGTAGCAGCTGTCAGCAACGATCATCACGTGCTTGGCCGCCATGCCCCTGAGGTAGTCGGTCAGGCGCTGGTTCTTGATCCAGTTGGTGTCGTCCTCCGGGTCCG
The DNA here is from genome assembly GCA_964627965.1 of uncultured Rhodospirillales bacterium. Classification (GTDB taxonomy): domain Bacteria; phylum Pseudomonadota; class Alphaproteobacteria; genus JAVKFY01. The sequence goes on along the minus strand of CAZVLI010000158.1, from coordinate 3,449 downwards.
CGTCGACCGGCTGCCAGTAGCCTTCGTCGACGGCGCGGTCCACGTGGCCGTGCCCGGCGTAGTAGACGAGGAGATTGTCGTCCGTGCTCAGCGTGGCGCGGAGCTTGTTCATCGCCCGCAGGATGTCGGCGCGCCGCGCGTTCAGCAGCAGTGTGACCTCCTTGAATGCATAGCGCGATCGCAGCAGTTCGGCGACCGCCGCCGCGTCGGCGACCGCCGTTTGCAGCCGTGGCAGATGCACGTAGTCGTTATTGCCGATGATCAGAGCATGGTAGTTGCCGAAGCGCGTCTCGGTCTGCGACGCCGCTGGCCCACCGAAGGAGAGGATGGCCAGCAACGTCAACAGCAGGCGGATCATGAAGGCCCCCGGGTGGCGTTGTTGTTGTCGGTTGTTGCCGAACTCTAGGCAGCGCTTCAGACAGCGACAACGCGCGAGACGCCCGCGAACGGTGATCATTGCGTGCCACGCGACGTCGCGTCGTGGCAGCGATGTGTCAGGAAAAGTACCTAGGGCTCGAGCCGTTGCAGGAGCGCCTTCGCCTCGTCGGCCTCGGCGAAATCGGGCGTCTGTTCGAGTAGCGCGCGCAGCAGGACTTTCGCGGCCGCCGGGGCGCCGGCGGCGTGGTGCGCGTAGGCCAGGTGGTAGTGCACCGAGGGCTCGTCGGGCAGGCGCTGTGCCGCGTCCTGCAACAACTGCACCGCGCGCGCCGGATCGCCGCGCCGCGCCAGGATCCACCCCAGCGTGTCCGCCACCAGGGGCGAACCGGACGAGCCCGCGTAGGCACGCTCGGCCGTCTCGACCGCGCGCGGATCGTCCAGCTCGTCGTAGACCAACGCCAGGTTGTTCGCGATCACGTGGTTGTCGGGGTTGGCCGTGGCCAAGGCCTCGTAGGTCGCCTGGGCCTCGGCGAGGCGACCGTGCTTGGCCAGGTGCGTGGCACGCACGAACTTGATGCCGAAATCGTCGGGATGCGCCGCGATCCAGTCGTCCAGCGTTGCCAGCGCCCGATCCGCGTCACCGATCTGGATTTGTGCCTGGTAGAGCTTGTGCAGGAGCGGGCCGTTGGGCGCCAGCTCGAGCGCCCTGGCATAGCTCGCCGACGCGGCCGCGGCGTCGTCCCGCCGTATCTGCACGTCGCCGAGGAGGATGTGGGCTTGCGCGTTGTCGGGGGCCAGCTCGATGACCTGATTGGCCGCGCGCACGGCGTCGTCGAGGCGGCCATCCGCCACGTTCAGTCGCACCAGGTCGAACTTCGGCGGCAACCATTTCGGCGCCAGCGAGACCACTGCGCGCAACGTCTGCCGCGCTTCCGAACGGTTACCGACCGCAACCAGTGCACCGACCAGGCGACGTCGCGCCTGCATGTCGTTTGGCCGCATCGTCACCAGCTTGCGGAAGGTCGATACGGCGTTCGCCGCTTCACCGCTCGCCAGGTAGGCGCGACCGAGAACTTCGACGGCGGCGGCATCATCGCTTGCCGCCTTGGAGAAGCCGCGCGCCAGATCCAGCGCCGCGACGAACTCGCGCCGCTCGATCAGCGCATCGACCAGCGCCGTGCGCGGCGCCGTCGCGTCGGGTAGCGCGTTCACCGCCTGGCGGAGCCAGCTGAGCTGTGCATCGCGATCGCCGGCCGCTCGCTCCAGCCGGGCGAGCCGCATCAGCGCCGCCTCCGCTTCCGGATTGGCCGCCAGGATATCGCGGTAGCGGTTGCGGGCGGCATCGATGTCGCCGCTTGCCGTGTCCAGCCGGGCGAGGCTCAGCTTCGCTGGCTCGAAGTCGGGCGCCAGCTTTAGGGCGGATTCGAACGCGGTGCGCGCGCCGGCGGCGTCGCCCTGCCGCATCAGGATGCTGCCGACGAGATGCGGCGCGCTCGGTTCGTCGGGCAGGGCGTCGCGCATGGACTGCGCGGCTTGCAAGGCCTCATCCAGCTCGCCGGCGCGCAGCCGCGAAAGGACGAGCATGATGTTGGCCTGCATCGCGGTCGGGTTGAGCGCGACGATGCTCTCCAGATCGGCCACGGCGGCTTCCGTCTCGCCGCTGCGCAACCGCGTCGCGGCGATCTGCGTGCGCAGCAGAATGTCCTCGTCTTGTGCGTCACCGATCCGGTCGAGCAATGACGCGGCGGCCGCCGAGTCGCCGTTCGACAGGTAGGCATCGGCCAGGCGCGCGACGATCTCCACGTTATCCGGGTAAACGTCGAGCAGGCGCCGCAGCACCACGATGGCGCGCTCCGGCTGCTTCTTGCGCATGTAGACGGCCGACAGCAGCTTGCCGCCCGGCAGGTGCGCCGGCACCGCGTCGAGCAGCTTCTGCAAGCTGCTTTCCGCCTGTTCGAGTTGGCCCGTGCGCGTGGTCAACATGCCCATCAGGTAGAGCGACGGCAGGTGGCGCCGTTCGTAACCGCCCATCTCCTGCAGCGCGGTGATCGCGTCGGACTCGGCCCCGCGCTTGGTGTGATAGAGCGCGGACAGGAAGTGCGCGATCGGGTGGCGCGGGTAGGCGGCCAGCACCGCGTCGATCGCCTCGCGGGCTTCGGCGGGCCGTGCCAGGCGCAGCAGGGTCTCGGCGCGTCCGAGCCAGCCTTCGGGCAGGTGGCGGTTGGATTCGATGCTCGCGTCATAGGCCGCGAGCGCACCCTCAAGGTCGCCGGCGCGACGCCGTGCCTCGGCCTTCTTCGACAGCGCCCGCCCGTAGCCTGGTCGGCTCGTCAGGGCGGCGTCGATCTCCGCTTCCGCTGCGTCGAACTGTCCATCGATCCGCAGCAGGTCGGCACGGGTCAGCCGCGCGTCGACGTGGGCCGGATCAAGTTCCAGCGCCTTGTCGACCGCCGCCCGCGCTTCATCGATGTCGCCGCGCGCCAGGTAGGCCCGGCCGCGATAGGCGTAGATGCCGGGCAGCATGGCGGCGTCGCGCCCCTCCGGCGTGACGTCGCGCAGCAGCAGGTCGAGCTTGCCGAGCCGAAGCTGGATCTCGGCCAGCGGCAGCAGCACGTCGTCCTCCGAAATACCGTGCTTGTGCGCCTCCAGCAGGTTGCGTTCCGCGCTGGCGCTATCCCCGACGTCGAGCGCGAGCTGCGCCAGCGCCAGGCGCGCCGCGCCATTGCCCGGCTCGTCCTGCACCGCGGCCTTGAGTTCGATCAGCGCGGCGCGCGAGTTGCCCTTGGCCAGGAACTGCTGCGCCGCCGCCATGTGGTCCTTCTGATCGAAGACGTACGCGGCGCCGAGGATGGCGGCGACCACCGCCAGCAGCATGCCGCCCCCGCCGATCAGCAGCCACCGTCGCAGGCGCCCTGCGCCCGGATCTTCAGGATAGGTATCTGTCATGGCCTTGCCTCGCCATGATATGGTGCACCGGCGCGAATGAAGGAAGGGTATCGTTCCCGGTGGGGCGCCTGGGCTTCAAACCCAGTGAGGGGCGAGACGTGCCTGGTGGGTTCGACTCCCACACC
>CAZVLI010000157.1:0-7848 GCA_964627965.1 uncultured Rhodospirillales bacterium | reverse complement strand
TGGTACGAGACCCGCTACGGCGCCGATGCATGGGACGCGATCGAACGCATCCCGCGCACCGACTGGCACGGCTACCTGGAATGGTATCGCGACGTACTCGACATCGAGATCGAGCATGGTGTCGAGGTCCGAGACGTGCGACCGGACGGTAACTTGATCGCTGTCGACACGGCTGCGGTCGGCACGAAGGTGACATGCCATGCGCGAACGGTAGTGCTGGCCACCGGGTTCGACGGTGGCGGTGCGTGGCGGCCGCCGGCCGACCTGATCCGGAATCTGCCGCGCGGAGCCTGGAGCCACGCCTGCCATGAGATCGACTTCGGGATCATGCGCGGCAAGCGAGTCGGCGTGCTCGGTCATGGGGCGGCGGCGTTCGACAACGCCATCGCCGCGCTCGACGCCGAGGCGCGATCCGTCGACCTTTGTTTCCGCCGCGCGCGCTTGCCACGCACCAATCCGCATCGCCATGTCGAGTATGCCGGGCTGATGCGTCACTGGCCGGCGCTGGACAACGCGACCCGCTGGCGCATCGCACGTCACTTCCGCACCGCGGACCAGCCGCCGCCCGTGACGTCCTTCCAGCGCGCGATGGCGCGGTCGGACTTCCATCTACATCCCGCGACGCCCTGGCTTGAACTGGACATTCACGCGGGCGCGATCCGCATCCGCACGCCACGCGGTGACTTGTGCTTCGACCACGTCATCTTTGCAACGGGCATGGAGGTGGAGATGTCGGCGCGACCCGAACTCGCGACCCTGGCGCCACGCGTCGCATTGTGGCGCGAGCGATACCAGCCGCCGGCCGAGGATGCCGATGCTCGGCTCGGCGCGCTGCCCTATCTCGACGGGGACTATGCCTTCCTGCCGCGCGAGCCCGCCGACGACTGGGTCCGGCGCGTGTTCGCCTTCTCCGGCGCGAGCTTCGTCAGCCATGGCCCGCACTCGACATCGATCAGCGGGCACAAACACGCTCTACCCCGCGTGGTGCTGGGGATCACGCGTCGCCTGTTGCTGGATCAGGCAGACAGCGTCGTGCCGGACCTGATCGCTGCCGACACGCTCGACCTGCCGATCGATCCGGACTTCGAGGACGCCTTCGCGAACCTGTCGAGGGAGGACGCTTTGCGATGAGCGAACCGGACGTCCGTGAGTTGGAGGTGAGGGCGATTACGGCCGAGAGCTTTGCGCCCTACGGCACGTTGATCGAGCCCACCGAGGATGGCACGCCCTTCGGGCCGGCGGACGCCAGGCTCGATCTCACCCAGGGAACGCCGCGCCTGTACGTGATGCGGATCCCTGGGCGCGGCTACGTGATCGACCGGATCACCCGTCATCGGCAAGTGACGCAGGCGCTGGCCGCCGTCGGTGGGTTGGAATGGGTGCTGGCCGTGGCGCCGCCGTACGCGCTGGAGAATCCGGACGCCGCGCCGACGTTGGAGGACATCGTTGCCTTTCGTGTGCCCGGCGACGTCGCGTTGATGCTGCACAAGGGCACCTGGCACGCCGGCCCACTTTTTGTCGGCCCGCCGCGCGGCTTCCTCAACCTGGAACTGGCCGACACCAACGAGGTCGACCACCACACCTGCGTCCTGACGCAGGCCTATGGCGTGCGTTTGAGCCTGCTCGTCTGACCCGCTACGTGGGCAGGTGCGCGATCGACGAGATCTCGACCAGGAACTGCGGCCGTGCCAGGTCGGCGCGAATGCAGTAGCGCGCCGGAAAGCTCCCCTCGAAGTAGGTCTTGTAGACTTCGTTCATCGCCGCGTAGTGCGCCATGTCGCTCAGGAAGATGGCGTTGAATGTGACATCGGCCATGGTGCCGCCGGCGGCCTCGACGATCGACTTGATCCCTTCCAGCACCGCCTTGGTCTGTGCCGCGGGGTCGCCGATGCCGATGGTGGAACCATCCTCGGCCAGCGCCAGGATGCCGGAGACGTAGAGCACGTTGTCGGCGCGGACGCCCGGCGCATAGGGGGCAAGCGGCGCCGGTGCGCCCTCGGGAACGATCGGCTGTCGTGGCATGGCGGGCTTCCTAGCGGTTGGTCAGGGCGCAGAAGTCCGACGTGCTGGTGACCCAGCCGAAGAACTTCTCGACGTTGTAGACGGTGGCGGCCTGGATCTCCGGCGGCCCGGCCTGCATCGCCGCGTCGTGGATCAGGATCGGGAAGTATTCCAGGAAGTAGGCGTCGCGCAGCGTCGACTCGACGCAGACGTTCGTCGCGATGCCGACGAACAGCAGGTTGCGGATGCGCCGCGCGCGCAGGATCTGGTCGAGCTGCGTGCCGTAGAACCCGGAGTAGCGCGGCTTGGAGAGCACGATATCGTCCGGCCCGGGCTTCAGCTCATCGACCAGCTCGTAGTCCCAGGTGCCGCGCGTGATCAGCGTGCCATCGAGTTCCGGTTCGGCGCGCATCAGCTTCAGCGCGTTCGACTTCCACCAGTTCGGTGAGTCCGGCGTACCGGCCTCCTGCTTCTCTGCGTCCCAGCCGTTCTGGAAGAAGATCACCTGGATGCCCATGGCGCGGCTGGCCTCGATGATGCGCGCGATACGGTCGATCACGCCCTTCGCCTCGCTCAGATCGAAGCCCTGGATGTCGATGTAGCCGCCGGGCTTCGAGTAGGCGTTCTGCATGTCGACCACGATCAGCGCGGTCTCCTGCGGTGACATCGGGAAGGATTCCGGCGTGGCCGGCAGGGACAGTGAGTCCGGCTTGCGCGGCAGCTCCTGCGGCAGGGCGCGGTAGGTCTTCTCCGGCTGGCTCATGCGGACCTCTCTGTGATGTGTCGTCGACTTTGTCCGTGCAAATAGAGCGCCAATGTTTTGGCCTCGCTCGCCGCCGCGCCGGTCGCCTCGATGCGTCCGCGCTGGGCATGTCGGCGCCTTGGATGCCTGCTCAGTAGGCAGCGGCGTTGCGCGGACGGGCGTGATCCGCGCCGGTGGCATGGCACATCGCTTGCTACGTCTCGCGCACACGAGAGGTGAGTGGGGCATGCGATGAACGAGACCGAACTGATGCGCTACTGCGTCGAGCTCAGCCGGCGCAAGATGGTCGAGGAGAACGCCGCGCCGTTCGCGGCGCTGATCGTCAAGGACGGCGAGATCGTCGCCGAGGGGATCAATACCGCGGAGGCCGACCACGACCCGACGCTGCACGGCGAGGTCGATGCGATCCGCAAGGCCTGCGCCAAGCTCAAGACCCTCGATCTGTCGGGCCATGACCTCTACACCAGCTGCGAGCCATGCCAGATGTGCGTCGCGGCGATCTGGTGGGCCGGCATCGACCGCGTGTTCTACGCCAACGCGCTGACCGACACGGCGGAACTGCTGCCGCTGGATGAGCTGACCCACGACGTCACCCACCCGATCCACGAGCGATCCGCCCCGGCGACGCAGCTTCTGGCCGACGAGGCCAAGGCGATCATCGTAGAGTGGGTCGATAGCGGCCGCGCCGACGCCGTTCTCGGCGCCAAGGGAGCCTGAGCGCGATGACCACGCTGATCCGCCAGGCCAAGATCATCGCCATGGACGCCGAGCATGGCAGCCAGCCGTTCACGGGCGACATCCTGATCGACGGCGACCGTATCGCCGCCATCGGCCCCGACCTCTCCGACCAGGTCGCCGACGAGACCATCGACGGCCGCGACCGGCTGGTCATCCCTGGCCTGGTCAACGGTCACCTGCATTCCAGCGAGGCGCTGTTCAAGGGGCGCTACGACAACATGCCGCTGGAGCTGTGGATGCTCTACAGCTACCCGATCCTCGGCGACACGCCACCCGGCGAGCGGCTGATCTACCTGCGCTCCATGGTTTGCGCGATGGAGTCGTTGAAGAACGGCACCACCACGGTGATCGACGATGTCTACGAGGTTGGCGGCCAGTCGCTGGCGCAGATCGGCGCCGTGTTCGATGCCTACGACGACGCCGGCATTCGCGCCAACATCTCCGGCCACATCGTCGACCGGCCGTTCCTAGACACCGTGCCGTTCACGGCCGAGATGGTGCCGGCCGAACTGCGCGAACAGGCCTATGCCAAGTCGCCGCCGGGCATCGACGATTACATCGCGCAGTGCAAGGAGGCGTTCGGCAAGTTCCACGACCGCGCTGGTCGGCTGCGCTTCATGATCGCGCCGTCGGCGCCGCAACGTTGCACGCCGGAGTTGATGCAGGCCGCCGATGAACTGGCCCGCGCGCACGGCTCACCCTTCCACACGCACATCCTGGAGACGAAGACGCAGTGCGTCACCGGGCCGGAGTTCTACGGCAAGACGCTGATCAGCTACATGCGCGACCTGGAGCTGCTGCACAGTGGCACCACCATCGCGCATTCGATCTGGGTGTCCGACGCGGACATTGAGCTGATGGGCGAGGTCGGCTGCTCCATCGTGCACAACTGCATCTCGAACCAGAAGCTGGGCGCCGGTATCGCGCCGCTGCGCAAGCTGATCGACGGCGGCGTCAACGTGGCGCTGGGCAGCGACGGGATCTGCTCAAACGACACCGCGCGGATGTTCGACGTCATGCACGCCGCGGGCCTGCTGCACTCGATCTCTACGCCGGACAACGAGACCTGGATCGATGCCGACCAGGTGCTGCGCTGTGCGACCGTCAACGGTGCGCGCTCCGCGCTGCTGGGCGATCAGATCGGCTCGCTGGAAGTCGGCAAGAAAGCCGACCTGGTGGTGCTCGATCTGCGCACGCTGGCCTTCAGCCCGGTAAACGATCTGCGCAACCACCTCGTCTACTGCGAGAACGGCAGCTCGATCGAGACCGTGATGGTCAATGGCGAGGTCGTGGTGCGCAACGGCGAGTTGACCCGCGTCAACGAGGCCGACCTGCTGGCCGAGTTGCGCGAGGCCTGGGACGAGTATCGGCCGGTGCACGAGCGCAACGAGGGCCTGAACGCGCAGTTCCACCCATCCTTCTCGGAGATCCACCGGCGCTGCACGTCGATGGACGTCGGCATCAACCGCTACGGCAGCGACATGCCGGCCTGGCTCGGCCACAACGTCGCGAGCTAGTTGGGGCGCCAACCCACACATCGTGATCCCGGGCTTGATCCGGGATCAACGGCTGACGGTGGTTCCGCTGTAGGCCGTTGATCTCGGCTCGCCGCTGCGCTGCGGCCGGGATGACGGGCTCTCTTGCCGTGTTTCAACAGCGCTAGGCGCTGGGTTCGCGGCGCTTCAGCAGCAGCGGGATTAGCAGCAGCTCGGCGCCGATCAGCGACAGCACCGAGATCAGGAAGACGATGGTGCCAATCGCGTTCAGCGACGGGTCGAGCGCACCCACGATGTAGGCGTAGACCGCGACCGGCAGGGTCTGGTCGAAGCCGGACACGAACCAGGCGATGATGAACTCGTCGAAGGACAGGGTGAAGGCCAGCAGCCAGCCGCCCGCGAGCCCGGGCAGCGCCCAGGGCAGTACCACCTTGTAGAGCGTCTGCAACTCGGTCGCACCGAGGTCCCACGCGGCCTCTTCAAGCGATGCCGGCATCTGCATCAGGCGGAGCTGCGTGATCGCCATCGCCGGCGCGGTCAGCACCACCGTGTGCGCCAGCATCACAGAGTAAAGCTCGCCTTGCAGGCCGATGCGTGACAGCAGGCCGAGGAACCCGACGCCTAGGATCAACGGCGGAATCAGGATCGGCAGCACCAGCAATGCCGCGAAGGCCATGCGTCCGCGAAACTCGAAACGTGTGATCGCGTAGGCGGCGAAGAAGCCGATGACGCAGGCGCCGGTCGCGGCGATCGGCGAGACGATCAGGCTGTTGTAGAGCGCGTCGATCAGGCTGCCGTCATCGAACAGCTTGTCGTACCAGCGGAAAGTCCAGCCTTGGCCCGGGATCGACGCGAATTGCCCCTTCTGGAACGAGAACACGATCATCGTGACGATCGGAAGAAACAGGAAGATGTAGCCGGCGCCGAGGAAGAGCCGCCCGGCGATGCGCCAGCCGCGCCCGTCGGCCTCCAGCTCGGCCGGTGGCAGCATGCTGCTTTCCCGGCTCATGTCGCCATGTCCTCCTGTCCGCGATCGGCGAGCTTGGCGCCGATCACCAGCATGACCAGCATGATCGCCACGAGGATCAACGCCAGGCAGGCGGTGCGCGGCAGGTTGGTGGAGCTGGCGTACTCCGACATGATCATGTTGGAGAAGAGCGGTACCGAGCCCAGGAACGATGAGCCGGCGCCGCCGCCCAGCACCATGCCGGACAGCACGTCACCGAAGCTGATGATGGTGGCGAAACTGCCGCCGACCACCAGGCCGGTCCAGCTCAGTGGCAGGATGACTCGCGTGAACGCCTGCCAGCGCGTGGCACCGAGGTCGCGCGCGGCGTGGATCAGGTTGCGGTCGATGTTGGCGACGGTGACGTAGAGCACGATGATCAGCACCGGTGCGAGGTAGTGGATCAGGCCGATGCGTGTCGCGATCTGGGTGTAGATCAGCTCGACCTGCAGGTTCTCCAGGCCGATCCAGATCAGGGCGGAGTTGAACACGCCCTTCTTCGCCAGCAGCACCTGCCACGAGAACACGCGCAGGATGTAGCTGCTCCAGAACGGCGCCACCGCCATCACCAGCGCCAGGCGCTGGTATCGCTCCGGGACGACGTAGACCAGCGCCAGGACCATGAGGTAGCACAGGCCGGTGGCGAAGAAGGCGGTGCTCAACGCGACCCACAACGATTGCGCGATCGACAAGGCGTAGGTCGACTGCGCGAACATGTGCTTCGCGATGTCGGTGTAGTTCTCGAACGAGAATCCCGGTACGACCTGATAATCGACGACCGTCCAGAACCCGAGGATCACCAGGAAGCCGAGCGGCGCGATGAAGAACGCGGTCGAGTTTGTCAGCGGGATGCCGATGCTGAGCGGTTTCATCAGCCGCCGCGCCGCCGGCATCCTCGATGTCGTCTCGTCGGCCGGCGGGTCGGCGGCGGCCATCATCTCGCCGGTTGTCACCGCCATGGATCAGGCACCGACCGCGACGAAGGCCCGCGCGTCGGGCGCGTTCTCCGGCCCTGGCACCACCGAGGGCGGCAGGATCACCGTGTCCTCCGGCATCCAGTAGAGCTGCATCGCGTCGTTGGTGCCGATGGGGTCGTCGTGGCTGAACGGCTCCTGCGAGACCATCTTCACTTCCAGCCCGTCGTCGGCCTCCAGGTGATAGATGACCTGCGAGCCGGTGAACTCGCGTCCCGACAGCCGCGCGCTCAACGCGTTCTCGCCCGGCGCGCCGCTGGGCGCCGACCGCATCCGGTCGGCCTGAATGACCAGCGTGACGGTCGAGCCCTTGCCGGGCAGGCGCTCGCCGGCGGCGGCGCGGAAGGTGCCCTGCGGACAGGTCACGACAACTTGGTCGCCTTCAATGTCGGCGACCTTGCCGTCGAAAATGTTGTTGCTGCCGACGAACTCGGCGACGAAGTGCGTGCGCGGCCGGTTGTAGACTTCGGCCGGCGTGCCGATCTGCTCGACGCGGCCGCGGTTCATCACCACCACCCGGTCGGCCATCGAGAAGGCCTCCGACTGGTTGTGGGTGACGTAGATGAAGGAGATCCCGAGACTCTGCTGCAGCCGTTTCAGCTCGCTTTGCATGCGGATGCGCAGGTGTGCGTCCAGCGCCGAGAGCGGCTCGTCGAGTAGTAGAATCTCCGGCTCGGTGACGAGCGCGCGGGCGATCGCCACGCGTTGCTTCTGGCCGCCACTGAGCTGGCCGATGCGACGGTCGAGGAACTCACCCAGCTGTACCATCTCCGCCACGCGCTCCACGCGGGCGTTCACCTCGGCGCGCTGATGCTTCGACAGAGTCAGTCCGAAGGCGATGTTGCGACGTACGTTCAGGTGCGGGAACAG
>CAZVLI010000156.1:0-7896 GCA_964627965.1 uncultured Rhodospirillales bacterium | reverse complement strand
GGATCGCGGCGGCGGGCAGGTTCATCGCCACCAGCCAGTCCGCGATCTGCTCGCGTGGCAGGGCGGCGGCGACGAGGCTGCCGCCGAAGCCGGCGCTGGCCAGGATCGACATCTCGGTGCGGTAGGCCGGAAAGGTCACCAAAACCTGCTGGCCCAGGCGGCGGCCGAGAGTGGCGGTGGCGCGGCCGATGCCGTGCTCGTGCAGTTGCCAGCCAACCCAGGCGAAAGCGATCACCGGTACCGAGGCCATCACGGCGATGATCAACCGCACCTGGAGCAGTTCCTCCAGCGCACCGGCGATCACGAACATGGTCAGCACCAGCAGCAGCAGGCGACCCTGGTCGCCCCAGGTCCCAGCGCCCCCGGTCGCCAGGGGCCCGGCGCCTTCGGGCTGCAGGTGTCTGCTCACCAGGAGCCAGCCGAGCGCGGTCAGGACCATGGCGACGACGAAGGCGAGTGGCACCACCGCCAGCCAGTCGGCATCAGGCGACACGGTGAGCGCCATCGCCAGAGATACCGAGAAGGGCGACCACGCCGGTGCCATGCAGATGCCGCGCAGCACCGCGAGCGAGAGCCGACGCTGGCGCCAGTTCCGCACCGCGTCGCTGCCGCCGGCCTCGCGCACGGCGCGCCCGACCATGGTGCCGAGCAGCTGCAGCGCGCCGAAGCTCAGCACCAGGCCGAGCACGTTGGTGCCGACGGTCAGCGCCATGTACTGCCGCCCCGTCGGCTGCGCCAGCAGGTGCGCGCCGCAACGCTGGATCAGGGGCGAGGTCTCCGCCGCCATCCTTAGGAGGCCGGTGGCGACGAAGAAGCCGGCGTAGTAACTGGCGGTGCGCGCCGCCACGGCCATTGTCGCCACCAGATCGTCGATGAACGGGATCGAGACCAGCCCGGCGCCGGTCGCGACGGCCAGGATCCAGCGTGCGTTCGCCGGTAGCGCCGGCCACTGCAGGACGACATAGAACAGCAGGCCGGCGGCGCTGACGCCGCTGGCCCACTCGACCCCGCCGACCTCGCGCGCCAGCGCCGCCAGCAGCACGCCGGCCAGCGCGATACCGGACGCGAGTTCCCGTCCGGACAGGACTACTTGCCGTCCTTCAGGAACGGGTAGATCAGCGTGAAGTCACAGTCCGGGTCGTCCTTGCGGAAGCGGCTCCAGATGCCGTCGACGGCGGCGGATACCTCCGCCTTGCGGCCGGCCTCCTTGGCGGCCTCATGGTACAGCGCGACGTCCTTGGCCATCAGCGCGGTGGTGAAGCCGGCGTCGAACTTGCCGGGCAGGATACGGCGCGGGAACTTGTCCGACGTCGCCGTGTTCTGGCCCGACGAGACGTTCAGCACGTCGAGCATCAGCGCCATGTCCAGCCCCTGCTGCTCGCCGAAGGCCACCGCCTCGCTGGTCGCCGCCATCGCGGTCGCCGACAGGAAGTTGTTCAGCAGCTTCATCGCCTGGCCCTGGCCGGCCTTCTCGCCGACATGGAACGGCTTGCCGATCGAGGTCAGCAGCGGCTCCAGCTCGGCATAGGTATCGGCCGGGCCGGCGAACATCACCGCCACGGTGCCGGCGATGGCGCCGGCCGTCCCGCCGGAAACCGGGCAGTCGTGGAAGGCGATGCCGGCGCCGCCGAGTCGGGCGGCGGTTTCCTCCGCCGCCTTGATGCCGATGGTCGACAGGTCGATGACCTTGGACGTGCGGCGGCTGTTGGCGGCGATGATCTCCTCCGCCACCTTGGCCACGACGGGACCGTCGGGCAGGCTCAGGAACACGACATCGGCGGCGGTGGCGACGGCGGCGGTGCTGGCCGCCGGCTCGCTATGTTCCGGCGCGCGGTCCTTGGTGCCGGCGGCGTCGTAGACCACGAGGCCGGGAAACGCCTTGGCCATGTTCACGGCCATCGGGCCGCCCATGTTGCCCAGGCCGATGAAGCCGACTGTCTTGTCCGTCATCAGTCGTCGCCGCCCGTCTTGTCGTCGATCTCGGCCAGCACGGCGCGGGCTTGGCGGAACGCCTCGATGCCGGCCGGGATGCCGCAGTAGACGGCGATCTGGATCAGCACTTCGCGCAGCTCGTCGCGGCTGACGCCGTTGTTCAGGGCGCCGCGGAAGTGGGTGGCGAACTCCTGGTTACGGCCGAGCGCGGCCAGCATGCCGAGGTTGAGGATCGAGCGCTCGCGCTTGGCGAGGCCGCCGCGGCCCCATGAGCCGCCCCAGCAATACTCGGTCACGATCTCCTGGAACGGGGCGGAGAAGTCGTCGGCATTGGCCTTGGCGCGGTCGACATACTCGTCGCCCAGCACTTCGCGGCGCACCTTGTCGCCGATCTCGTAACGTTCCTTGCTGTCCATGGGGGTGCCCTTCGGAGTTGGTTGGTTGGCGGCATTATGCGGCGGCGGGTTTGATCTGGCCAAGCCGGCGGCGCAGGATGGCGGGCAAATCGGGAGGAAATCCATGGCACGGGTGCAAGGCAAGGTCGCCATCGTCACCGGCGGCGCGTCCGGGCTCGGCCGGCGCACGGCGGAGGTGCTCGCGGGCGAGGGCGCGACGGTGATCGTCACCGACCTGCAGGTCGAGAAGGGCGAGGAGGTCGCCGCCGCGATCGGCGGACGCTTCTACGAGCAGGACACCACCGACGAGACGCGCTGGGAGGCGATCATCGCCGAGGTCGAACGCGACTTCGGCGGTCTCGACATCCTGGTGAACTGCGCCGGCATCGCCGGTAACGGCGAGGCGGTCGACCAGATGGAGCTGGCCGAGTGGCGCCGGGTGATCAACGTCGACCTGGACGCGGTGTTTCTGGGTTGCAAGCACGGCGTGCGGGCGATGAAGCGGCGCGGCGGCGGCTCGATCATCAACATCTCGTCGGTCGCGGCCCTGATCGGCCTGCCGCGCGCCAGCCACTACTGCGCGGCGAAGGCGGGCGTGCATCTGCTGAGCAAGGCGGTGGCGCTGGAGTGCGTGCATAACCGGATCCGGGTGAACTCGGTGCATCCCGGCTTCATCCGCACGCCGATGGTGGAAGGTGCGCTGCAAAGCGAGCGCGGCGACCGCTTCCAGTCCTACATCGAGAAGATGCAGCCCGGCGGCGAGATCGGCGAGCCGGAAGACATCGCGCGTGGTGTGCTGTACCTCGCGAGCGACGAATCCAAGCACGTCACCGGCACCGAACTGGTGATCGATGGCGGCATGATGGCGACCTGAGGGGAGGGGAGAACGCGATGAGCGATCCAGAAGTCTACGAAGTTTTCGCGATCAAGTATGGCGACATGAACAAGCGCTTCCGGCGCGACAACTTCATCCAGACCGACGACCACGATGCGAAGATGCCGATCGACTACTTCGTGTGGGCGATCCGCAACAAGAACCGCACGATCGTCGTCGATACCGGCTTCGAGCAGAAGGAAGCCAAGCGACGCGGTCGCCAGGTGCAGCGCACGCCGGCCGAGGGGCTGGCGATGGTCGGCGTCGACGCGGCCAAGGTGCAGGACGTGGTGATCACGCACCTGCACTACGACCATGCCGGCACGCTGAACGACTTCCCGGAGGCGACCTTTCACATCCAGGACAAGGAAGTGAACTACGCCACCGGCCGGCACATGTGCCACGACACCTTCGGGCACGCGTACACCGCCGACCACGTCTGCGATCTGGTGCGCAAGGTGTTCGATAAGAAGGTGGCGTTCCACGACGGCGACGAGGAGATCGCGCCGGGTGTTTCGCTGCACCTGATCGGCGGCCACACGATGGGCGTGCAGTGCGTGCGGGTGATGACCAAGCGCGGCTGGGTGGTGCTGGCCTCCGACGCGGCGCATTTCTACGAGAACATGAACGCTGAGAAGCCGTTCCCGCTGGTCTACAACGTCTCCGACATGATCGCGGGCTTCGCCAAGATGCATAAGCTGGCGGAAAGCCCGCAGCACATCGTGCCGGGCCACGACCCGCTGGTGCTCAAGCAATACGCGGCGCCGAAGAAGAGCATGGCCGGTATCGTCGCCAAGCTCGACGTGAAGCCGAAGATGTAGGGGAGTGCCGGGGCCGGCCGTTCTGCGCCGGCCCTAGGCCATTTCCTTCATGCGGTCGCGCAGCTGATCCATCAGCGGCTGCAGCTTGCCGCCGTTGCGCTCGATCACGGCGGCAAACTCGCTCTTCTGGGTCAGCACCATCGAGACGCCTTCGACGACGACGTCGTAGATGCGCCAGCCGTCCTTGCCGTGGCGCAGGCGCCAGTCGACCTTCACCGGCGCGCCATCCTTGGCCTTGAGTTGCGTGTTGACGAGCGCACGGGTGGAGTTCTCGGTGGAGATGTCGCGGCTGCCGGTCACGGCCAGGCGCTGGCCGCTATAGGCCTCGAAGCGGCGCGCGTAGGCCAGGGCGGTGTAGCTGCGGAACAGGTCGATGAAGGCGGCGCGCTGCGGTTCGTCGGCGTTCTGCCAGTGCCGGCCAAGGACGAAACGGCCGATCGCCTCGGTATCGAAGCCACGGCCGATCAGGATCTGCAACCGCTCCGCGCGCACCGGGCGCGACAGGCTCTCGTCGCTGATCAGGGTGATGGTCTGGCCGGCCAGTTCGCTGACCACACGGGCCGCGTCTTCCGGCGCGGCCTCGGCCGCGAGGGGCCATAACACAAGCCCGGCAACGGCTGCGGCACCGGCCCGCAGCACCGAGCGGCGCGCGTAGCGATCACGTTGCATGCAAATGACACTCCGGTCGGACGTTCCCTCGGCCGACCGACGTGTCATGACGGAGTGTGCGCGTCGTGACAAGCCCTCGTTCGTGGCTTCACGCAGAATCTACACGGTCGAGTGCGCCTCGCCCGGATCACGAGGGGCGCGACGCGCTGGCCGCGGAGAGCTGGGCGGTGCGGTCGCGCAACTGGTCGAGCAGGCCGTCGATGTTGCCGCCGCTGCGCTGGATGACCGAGGCGAACTCGCTGCGCTGGGTCAGCACCATCGAGACGCCCTCGACGACGACGTCGTAGATCCGCCAGCCATGCGGCGTCTGGCGCACGCGCCAGTCGACCTTCACCGGCGCGCCCGAGGGACGCAGCAGGCGGCTGGCCACGAGGACCTTGATCTGGCCCCGATGACCGCCTTGGTCGCGGGCGGTCAGCGTTTCCAGGCGATGACCGGCGTAGGTTTCGAAGCGCCGGGCATAGCTGGCCACGGTGTAGTCGCGGAAGAGGGCGACGAAACGGTCGCGTTGCGCCTCGCTGGCGTCGCGCCAGTAGCGGCCGAGGACGAAGCGGCTGATCACCTCGGTATCGAAACCGCGCTCCAGCAGCCCGCGCAGGCGTTCGGTGCGGACATCGTTGGGCGCGCTCTGATCGGCGACCACGGCGACGGTGGCCTGCGCAAGCTTGTCGATGAACTGGCGGGCCTCGTTTTCGACGTCGGCGTGCGCCGGGGTGGCGGCGACGACGGCAATGGCCGCGAGGCCGGCGAAGAAGCTACGGCGTGTGCTCAACAGTTGTGGCTTTCGCATGTCTTGTCCCCCGTCCAGATGATCCATCGTTGTCACCCATAGGTAATGGCTCAGGCGGGTTTCGTCTGTGACGCGAGTCACCTGTGATGCCCGTCACCAGGCGGTCAGGCGGTGGCGCGCTGGGGCTGCTCGCCTTGGCGGAGGTAGGCCGCGAACTGGTCGGCCGGCAGTGGGCGACTGTAGACGTAGCCCTGGACGCGCTGGCAGGCGCTGCGCCGCAGGAACGCCACCTGGTCCGACGTCTCGACGCCTTCGGCGACGACGTCCAGGTTCATGTTGCGGCCGAGTCCAATGATCGTCCGCACGATCGCGGCGGCATCGGCGTCGGTGTCGGCATCCGCCACGAAGGAGCGGTCGATCTTCAGCATCTGAATCGGAAAGCGCCGCAAGTAGGCCAGCGACGAGTAGCCGGTGCCGAAATCGTCGATGGCGATTCGCACGCCGGCGCCGGACAGCGCGCGCAACGTCTCGTTCGCCTTGTCCGGGTTCCGCATCAGGCTGCTCTCGGTCAGCTCCAGCTCGAGCGCCGCCGGCGGCAGGTTGCTGCTGTAGAGCGAGTCGCGCACGTCGGCGAGAAGGCCCGCCTGATCGAACTGCTGCGCGGACAGGTTCACGGCGACACCGAAGTTGCCGAGGCCTTCCCGGCGCCATGCCTGCAGCTGCGCGCATGCGGTCTGCAGCACCCAACGGCCTAGTGGCCGCATGAGGCCTAGCTCTTCCGCGACGGGAATGAACTGGTCGGGCGGGACCAGGCCGCGTTCCGGATGTTGCCAGCGCACCAGCGCCTCGACCGAACTGACCCGGCCGCTGAGCAGGTCGATCTGCGGCTGGTAGTGCAGGACGAACTGCTCGTCACGCAGCGCCTGCTGCATCGCCACGGCGAGGCCGAACCGGCGCAACGCGTCGGCGTTCATGTCGGGGCGATAGTAGATGTACTGGCCGCCGCCCTGCTGCTTCGCCTGGTACATCGCGGCGTCGGCGCAGGTGATCAGCTCGTCCACGTCGTCGCCGTCGGCCGGGAACATCGCGATGCCGACCGACGGCGTCACGGTGACGTCGTGGCTGGCGAGCTTGATCGGTTCGGACAGGCGGCCGGTGATCTTACGGGCGATGGCGGAGGCCGAGATTGCGTCGGGCAGGTTGTCGACGATGGCGACGAACTCATCGCCGCCGAGGCGCGCGACGGTATCGCTCTCGCGCAGGCATCCTCGCAGTCGGTCGGCGACGACGCGCAAGAGTGTGTCGCCGGCGTCGTGGCCGAGCGAGTCGTTCACCAGCTTGAACCGGTCCAGGTCGATGAACATGACCGCGAAGGTGTGGTCGTAGCGGCGCGCATGGTGCACGGCCTGCGCCAGGCGGTCGTACAGCACGGCCCGGTTCGGCAGGCCGGTGAGCGGATCGGCGTGGGCGAGCTCAGTGCGCGCGCGGGCGACGGCGCTGACCAGCTCCAACCGCTTGATATCGAGGTCGTCGATGCGAAGGCACGCCTGCGCGCCTTCTTGCACCAACCGGACGAGGGACTCGACCTCGGGCTCGTGTACGAGGGCGACGATGGGCACGGACGGCAGGATGCTGTCGGTCCTGATCAGCAGCTGACCATCGGGGCCGGCAGCCTCGATCAGCACCAGACCAATGTCGTCCAGCGGCTCGCGCGGCGGCCAGTCGGTCGAGTCAAAGGCGAGCAGTTCTTCGCCTGCCACCAGCGCAGCACGGACCTTTGCCACCAGGCCGGCATCGTCACTGAGGAGGACGATACGTTTGTTCTTCACGCTTTTGCGTCCCTGATCACCGATGGCGATATGCCACCGGCCGGTCGGACGCAACGTACGCTGCCGCCGGTTACGGCGGTGTTGAGCGAATTGGTTACCGGGACGTTTGCCTTGTCGGGGCTACAGGCTTCGACCGGCCTTGGACATCGACCGGACCACCAGCGCGAACAGGGCAAGGGCGATGCCGAAAATCGACAGGGTCGTGTAGAAAAAGAACTCCGACCAGGCCAGCCAGAGCGCCAGCGGGACCAGCGCCAGAACGATGCCGAGCACGACGAGCGCGGCTTCGCGCCACCAATCGAACATGTCGGTTTCCTAGCGCCGGCGGCCGCGTGAGCGGCGCTTGGCGCGCGCCGCGTCGGCCATGTCGGGGGTCAGCGTCGCCGGCATCTCGGTCGGCGCCCTGGGTTCGCGGCGCCGGCTCTTCGAACCGGCTTGCGGCTGCGGCCGGCGCATCGGCGCGTCGGGGTCCATGGTGTCCAGTTCCTGCGTTTCCAGGCGCTTGATCTCGGCTTTCAGCTGATTCAGCTTACCTTCCTTGCCATCCACCACAAGTTCGTCGGTGAGACCCTCGGTCAGGGCTATTTCCTCCATAATGCGCCGGGCGAGACCCTGTGCCACAGCCAGCTTTTCATCAATATCGGAG
>CAZVLI010000155.1:0-7924 GCA_964627965.1 uncultured Rhodospirillales bacterium | reverse complement strand
CCTCGCCCGACACGGACGTGAAGCTGACGGTCGAGGCCGGCCCGATCCGACCGCTGTTCCAGGCCCACCCCGGCACGCTGGAACTGCTGGAAGTGGCGCAACGGGTCGCCCGCGATGTCGGCCTCGACCTCGGCCAGGGCCAGGTCGGCGGCGGCAGCGACGGCAACTTCACCGGCGCGCTCGGCATCCCGACACTGGACGGGCTCGGCGTCGTCGGTACCGGCGTGCACACCAAGCGGGAGCATCTCTACGTGTCGTCGCTGGTGCCGCGCGCGAAGCTCTTCGCCGGCCTCGTCGCCGCGCTGTCGGACCGTAATCGCTAGCGCAAGTGGCCTTGCCCACGCGCCGCCACTAAGCTTGCCGGCCAGGAAACGAGCAGAAGGCGGACAAATGGGCCAGTTCAAGCGTGTACTCATCGCCAACCGTGGCGAGATCGCCATCCGTATCGCCCGCGCGGCGGCGTCGCTGGGCATGGAGTCGGTGGCGGTGCACGCCCACGTCGACGCGATGTCGCTGCACACGCGGATGGCGACCCAGGCCCGCGCCATCGACGGCAGCGACGGGATCGCGGCCTATCTCGACGCCGACGCGCTGATCGCCATCGCCAAGGACACCGGCTGCGACTGCGTGCACCCCGGCTATGGCTTCCTGGCCGAGAACGCCAACTTCGCGTCGCGCTGCGCCGAGGCCGGGCTAACCTTCGTCGGCCCGTCGCCCGCCGCGCTGCAACTCTTCGGCGACAAGGTCAGCGCCCGAGCACTGGCCCAGGCGCAGGAGATCCCGGTGGTCGGCGGCAGCACCGGTGCGCTCGCCTCGCCCAAGGAGGCGGCGGCGATCGCCGAGACGCTGGGCTACCCGGTGATGCTGAAGGCGGCGGCCGGCGGCGGCGGTCGCGGCATGCGAGCGGTCGCCGGTGCCGATGAGATGGCCGAGGCGTTCGAACGCTGCCAGAGCGAGGCGCAGGCGGCGTTCGGCGACGGTGCGGTGTTCGTGGAGAAGCTGGTCGAACGGCCGCGCCATATCGAGGTGCAAGTCCTGGCCGACGGCACCGGCAACACGGTGCACCTGTGGGAGCGCGACTGCTCGGTGCAGATCCGCAACCAGAAGGTCGTTGAGATCGCGCCGGCCGCCGGCCTCGAGCCGGGCCTGCGCCAGCGCATCCTGGACGATGCCATCAAGCTCGCGCGGGCGGCGGACTACGCCAATGCCGGCACCGTGGAGTTCCTGGTCGCGCCCGAGACGGCTGAGCACTACTTCATCGAGTGCAACCCGCGCATCCAGGTCGAGCACACAGTGACCGAGCAGGTTACCGGCATCGACCTGGTCGCGACGCAGTTCCGCATCGCCGCCGGGGCCAGCCTGTCCGAGCTCGGCATCGGCGATCAGGACGCCATCGGCCGCCCGCGCGGCTACGCCGTGCAGGCCCGCGTGGTGGCGACCGGCGCCGGCACCATCGCCGGCTACAAGGAACCGTCGGGCCCCGGTATCCGCGTCGACGCCTGCGGCTATCTCGGCTACACGCCGGCGGCGCAGTTCGATCCGTTGCTGGCCAAGCTGATCTGCTCGACGGGCTTGGGCACGACGCTGACCGCGGCGGTGGATCGCACGGTCGCGGCGCTCGACGAGTTCCACATCGGCGGCCTGCCGACCAACCTGGGCCAGCTCACGGCGATCCTCGGCGTCGACGCCGTGCGCGATGGCGACGCCCGCACCACATTGATGACCGAGCGGCCGGAGTTGAGCGAAACGAGCTCGACCGCCGGCGAGACGCTGTCCTTCCTGGAACAGCAGGCGGCGAGCCTGATCGGGCCCGGCGCGGGCAAGCGGCCGGCAGCCGCCGGTTCGCGCCTGCCGGAACTGGAACTCGGCGACGATGCCACCGGCGTCGAATGCCCGATGGCGGGCACGGTGCTGTCGCTGGCGTTGCAGGAGGGCACGCGGGTGACCGCCGGCGACACGTTGCTGGTGATCAGTGCGATGAAGATGGAGGCGGCGGTGCCGGCGCCCTGCTCCGGCACCGTGACCGGGATCCAGGCGCTGCGCGAAGGCGACAGCGTCGCGGCCGGCCAGGTCGTCGCCGCAATCACGCCGGACGAAGGCGACGCCGAGCGGGATCTGGCGGCGCGCGATCCGAACGAGACCTGGGCGCCGGTGCTGGAGGAGATCGACACCCTCAAGAAACTCGCGCTGCAGCGTCTCGGCCCGGACTCGCAAGAGCCGGGCGTGGTGCGGCAGCGCAATCGCGGCAAGATGACCTGCCGCCAGCGCATCGACCTCCTGCTCGACGATGGCTCGTTCCACGAGGTCGGCAGCGCCGCCGGCTTCGCGACCTATGACGAGAATGGCGACATCGCCGCCTTCACGCCGGCCAATCATGTCGGCGGCTGGGGCAAGATCGACACCCGGCCGGCGGTGGTCTGCGCCGACGACTTCACCTCGCGCGGCGGCCATGCCGACGGCGCCATCAGCAACAAGAGCCGGTATCTCGACCGCCTCTCCATGGAACTGAAGGCGCCGTCGATCCGGCTGCTGGACGGTTCGTCCGGCGGCGGCAGCGTCGCCACGATGGTGCCGCGTCAGCAGGCCGCCGGCGAGAGCAAGGCGGAGGAGAGCTCGGGCGCGATCAGCGCCGGCAAGCCGCGCGTCACCGGCGGCGGCGGCTCCTTCCTGCCGGCGCATCTCGGCAGCGAGCTCTACACCGAGCAGCTCGCCACCGTGCCGGTCGTGAACATGCTGCTCGGTTCCGTCGTCGGCATCGGCGCGGCCAAGGCGGTGCTGGGCCACTTCTCGGTCATGGTGCGCGACATCGCGCAGCTCTTCGTCGCCGGCCCGCCGGTGGTGAGCCACGCGATGGGCTACGACATCACCAAGGAAGACCTTGGCGGCTGGCACATCCACTGCACCAACGGCTCCGTCGACAACCTGGCCGAGAGCGAGGCGGACGCGATGGCGCAGACGCGCCGGTTCCTGTCCTACCTGCCGAACAGCGCCTACGAGGCGCCACCGGTGATCGCGGCCGATGCCAGCGACCCGGCCGACCGGCGCGAGGAAGAGCTGCTGACGCTGATCCCGCGCAAGCGCACCGGCACCTTCGACGTGCGCAAGGCGATCCGGCTGATCGCCGATCGCGACTCCTTCTTCGAGATCGGGCCGCTGTGGGGCACCGACCAGGTCGTCGGGTTCATCCGCTGTCAGGGACGGCCGCTGGGCGTGATCGCTTCCGACAGCCGGCACGAGAACGGTGGCGCGCTGACCGCCGACGGCTGTGACAAGCTGAAGCGTCACATCGACCTGTGCGACACCTTCCACCTCCCGATCCTGAACCTGGTCGACAATCCGGGCTTCGCGGTCGGGCTGGAGCACGAGATTGCCGGCACCATCCGCAAGGGCGGCGAGTGGATGGTGGCTTTCGCGCAGATCCAGGTGCCGATCTTCACGGTGATCATGCGGCGCAGCTTCGGCGTGGCCGGCAACAACTACGCGACGCCGCTGGCCAGCCCGTCGATGCGCGTGGTGTGGCCCGCCGCCGACGTCGGCGGCATTCCGCCCGAGGGCGGGATCGAGGCCGCTTACAAGCGCCAGCTCGCCGAGGCTGCCGACCCGGTCGCGCTGCGGGCCGAGATCGACGCCCGGATCGAAAGCGCGCGCGGCCCGCTCGGCCCGCTCAACCGGTTCGAGATGGAGGAGATGATCGACCCGCGCGACACCCGGCGCCTGCTCGCCGAATGGGTCGAGACCGCCTACCGCATCGTCGCCCAGCCGGCCCGTCTGGTGCCGCGAACGCTTCAGTTCCGCCCCTGACGACGATGGTGCGGCAACTTTGCGCCAAGGGCCTCGACCTGTAAGTTAACGGAGAGGTTAAGTACGGAGATCCGATGCCCGACGCCCTGTCGCAGACCTTCGCGGCGCTCGCCGATCCGACCCGGCGGGCGATTCTGGCCCGGCTCGACAACGGCGAGGCCACCGTCAACGAGATCGCCGAACCGTTCGACATCTCGCTGCCGGCGGTATCGCGACACCTGAAGGTGCTGGAAAAGGCCGGTCTGATCGAGCGCGGCCGCGAGGCGCAGTGGCGCCCCTGCCGCCTGACGGCGGCGCCACTGCGCGAGGCGACCGACTGGCTCCTACACTATCGCCAGCACTGGGAAGACAGCCTGGACCGGCTCGACGACTACCTGCGCGGCAGCTAGCCGAAGACCTCCTGCAGCAGCGGGGTCACGCGCTTGACCGACTGGTTGCGGATCGCCGCCTCTTCCACGCCGATGTAGTGGAAGATCGCGTCGAACGCCTTGTCGAGCACGTGCTCGACAAGATCGCCCTTCACGTCAGGCACGAAGGGGATCGACTTGTACTGCGAGATCGTCTGCTCGTAGGTCTGAATGGCGCCAACGTCGTTCAGCGAGGTATCGACGATCGGCTTCATCTTGGCATGCAGCGGATCGTTCATCGTGCGCCGGAAGTACTGCGTCGCGGCGTCGTCGGGACCGTTGTAGATGTCCATCACGTCCTGCAGCGTCATCTGCTCGATGGCGTCCCAGAACAGCGGCTTGACCTGCGACGTGGCCTGCTCGGCGCCGCGGTTCATGCGCAATGTCAGGTCGTCGAGCATGCCGGATTGACCGACGCGGCTCAGCGTCTTGCGCACGGTCTCCAGCCAGTCAGGCAGCAAGATCTTGGCGATCTCGTCGGCGAAGAACCCGTCATTTGCACCGAGCTGGCCGACGACGGTGCTGCTGGCGACTTCCAGCGCCTCCTTCAGGCCCTTACCGATCTTCACCTGGCTGAGCGCAGAGCCGCCGGACGACCCGCCACCGCCCTTGGAAATGGAATCGAGCAATCCCTTGCCCTGTTGCAACAGGTTGCCCTGCGCCAGGGCCGGCATCGCCGCCACCGTCAATGCCCCGGTCAATACGATCCGTCTGGTCACGTCGACCATGACGACCTCCTCCAAACAGCGTCCCCGTAGATCACATGTAAGCCCTAGGGAGGCTTCCGGCCAGTGTCAGCCGCGTGTCAGGGGCGCCAATCGAAGATCTGGTGGGTGACGCCGTCGTCGTTCCAGTCGGTGTCGCGGTACTCGCGCACCAGGTCGAAGCCGGCCTGCTCGTAGAGACGCCGGGCCGCGTCGAGCCCGGCGAAGGTCGCCAGCCACACCCGCTCGACGCCACGTTGCCGGAACGACTCCAGCGCCGTGTCGAGCAGGCGGCGACCGAGGCCCTGCCCGTGGCTGGCCGGATCGAGGATGAACCAGCGCAAGCGCGCGCCCGGCTCGTCGGTCGGCAGGCCATCGATGGTGATGGTGCCCAGCACCGTCTCGCCCTGGCGCGCGGTCCAGAAGCCGTCACGGGCCGGGTCGTAGCGCTCGAAGAACTCGGCCAGCTCGCGCGCGACCTCGACCTCGAAGCGCTGCTCCAGGCCCCATTCGCGGCCGTAGTAGCGCCCGTGCAGTTCGACCACGCGGCCGATAACGCCCGGACGATAGCCTTCCTCGATGATCGTCTCGTCGCTCATGGCGCCTCCGCGAAGAAGTGAACTCGATTTCTATTCATTGATCAATCGCCTTGTTTCATCGACAATCCGTGCATCCGGCCACAATTGAGCAAGCTCGCGCTCAATGCCCTATCGGCGAACCGCCTTTCCCGAAGCCCGCAAGGCGGAGACCCGCCGGCGGCTGGTCGAGGTCGCGCGCCGCATGGTGTTCGAGACCGGCTTCCAGGGCATCCAGATCGCCGCCGTGGCCGCCGACGCCGGCGTCGCGGTCGGCACCGTCTATCGCTACTTCCCGGCTAAGGCCGATCTGGTCGTCGAGGTGTACCGCCTGGTCTGCGACCGCGCGAGCCAGCGCAGGCCTTCGCGCTGGCCGTAATCGCCGGGCGACTGGCCCGGCTGCACGGCACCCCGGCCCGGCTCAATGCCCTGGTGCGGGCAACGGCCGGACGCGCGTTGCGGGCGGGACGATCGGGCTATGCATTGGTGGCAGAGCCGGTCGACGTGGCGCTGGACGCGGAACGTATCGTCTACCGCCAGGCCCTGGCCGACGCCTTTCGCACGGTGATCGAGGATGGGATGGCCGCCGGCGACTTCACGCTGGCGCGCGCTGATCTCACCGCCACCGGACTGGTCGGCGCGATCCTGGAGGCGCTGGTCGATCCGCTGGCCCCGGGCAATGAACTCTCCGGCACGGACGCCGACAGGCTGCTGGACGGCCTGGCGGCGTTCAGCCGGCGCGCGGTCGGACAGCGATGACGGTCCAGGGCATGAACCCGCGCGTCGAGGCGCTGCTGGCAGCGGCGGCGGCGACCGGCATGGGCAGCTTCGTCGGCGCCGCGATGGTCGCCTCGCGTTACGCCATCGCCGAGACCGACCCGGCCAGCCTCGCCTTCCTGCGCTACCTGATCGGGGCTGCCTTCCTGCTGCCGCCCGTGTTGATGGGCAACCGGCCGCGTTTCGCACGCGCCGACGTGATGCCGATCTGCCTGCTTGGCATCGCCCAGTTCGGCATCCTGATCGCGCTGTTGAACTACGCGCTGCAGTTCATCCCGGCCGGCCTCGGCGCATTGCTGTTCGCCACTGTGCCGCTGCTGGCGATGGGCCTGGCGACGATGCTGCGCATCGAACCACTGACCCGTTGGAAGACCGCCGGCGTGCTGCTCACCATCGTCGGCGTCGGCCTGGCGCTGGGCGAACGTCTGGCGCTGCCGCGCGCCGGCATGGAGACCTGGCTCGGCATCGCGGCGGCGCTGGCCAGCGCGTTCACCGGCGCCGTGTGCTCGGTGCTGTACCGACCGTATTTGGCGAAGTACCCGGCGCTGCCGGTCAGCTTCGTGGCAATGCTGGCCTCGGTCGCCTTCCTGGCGGTGCTGGCGGCATTCGAAGGTTTCTTCGGCGGCGTGCCGAGCTACTCGTGGGCGACCTGGGGTGCGATCGTGTTCGTTGGCTTCGCCTCGGCGGCAGGCTACTGGCTGTGGCTGTGGGCCTTGCAGCACGCGACACCGACACGCGGCACCGTGTTCATCGGCCTGGGGCCCGTGGTGGCCGCGATCCTGGGCGCGGCCCTGCTCGACGAGCCGGTCACGCCAGCGCTGATCGCCGGCGTCGCGGCCGTCCTGCTCGGTCTGTGGACGGCCAATCGCTAGAGCCGATCGAGCAGCCCGAACCAGAGCATCGCCAGGACCTGTATCGGCCAGCGCAAGTGAGTGCCGCCCGGGAAGTTCGGCTGCGGCAGGCGGGCCATCACGTCGAACCGCTCCGCCGTGCCAGCGACGGCCTCGGCGAGAAGTTGACCGGCCATCGTCGCCATGGCCACGCCGTGGCCCGAGAAGCCGTGCGCATACAGCACCCGCCCGCCGTGCAGTCGCCCGAAGCCAGGCATGCGCCGCAAGGTGATCGCCAGGGTGCCGCCCCAGGCGTGGGTGACCGGCATGGTCGCGAGCTGCGGGAAGACCTGGCTCATCGGCCGGCGCACGAACTCGCCAATGTCGGCCGGGAAGTGCCGACGATAAGCCTCGCCGCCGCCGAACAGCAGCCGGTTGTCTGGCGACAGCCGGAAGTAGTTGATGACGCGGCGCGTATCGGCGACCGCCGCTCGCTCAGCGATCAGCCTGTCCGCCTGTTCCGGCAGCAGCGGCGCGGTCGCCAGGATGAAGTTGTTGATCGGCAGGATGCGACCGGCCAGTTGCGGCACCAGTTCGGCGCCGAGATAGCCGTTGCCGGCCAGCACGACGTGCTTGGCCGAGAGCCGCCCGCCGCTGGTCGTCAGCACCATGCCGTCGCCGCTCTCGTCGAGCGCCCGCGCCAGCGTGTTCTCGTGCAGCGTCGCGCCGGCCGCCGCAGCCGCGCGCGCTAGTCCGATGGCGAGGTTCAGCGGGTGCAGGTGCGCCGCGTCGCGATCCAGCACACCGCCGTGATAGACGGGCGAGTCGAC
>CAZVLI010000154.1:0-7969 GCA_964627965.1 uncultured Rhodospirillales bacterium | reverse complement strand
AAGTTCTCTCCGGTGGTATCGACGCCAACGCCCTGCATCGGCCGAAGCGCTTCTTCGGCGCCGCTCGTAACGTCGAGGAAGGGGGCTCGATGACCATCATCGCCACCGCCCTCGTCGATACCGGCAGCCGCATGGACGAGGTGATCTTCGAGGAGTTCAAGGGCACCGGTAACTCCGAGATCATTCTCGACCGCAAGCTGTCCGACAAGCGCACCTGGCCGGCGATGGACATCACCAAGTCCGGCACCCGCAAGGAGGAGCTGCTGGTCGACAAGGGCTCGCTGTCGAAGATGTGGGTGCTGCGCCGCATCCTGACGCCGATGGGTGTGACCGACGCGATGGAGTTCCTGCTCGACAAGCTCAAGGGCACGAAGACCAACAAGGACTTCTTCGACTCGATGAATGCCTGACGCCCTGCCCCGGTCGGCGTTACAGTCGTCACCGGGGAGGACGTCATCTTGAGCAGCTCGCTAGACTCGCAACCATTCGTCACCACGGTAATCGGTTCGATGCCGAAACGACCGTGGCTGTTCACGCCCGCGCGCCTGGAGGACGGTTTTCTCGACCTGTTCGCCGAGGCCGGCCACTGGAGCCTGGACGGCGACGGTTTGAAAGGCGCCCAGGACGACGTCACGCGCGTGGTCTTGCGCGAGCAGGAGCGCGCCGGCATCGACATCGTCGCCGATGGCGAGCAGCGCCGGAAGAACTACGTCATCCACGTCACCGCCGCGATGGGCGGCTTCGACTACAACGAGTTCGAGACCCGCACCATCCGTGCCGGCCGGACGACCGCGCGGGTCGGTCGCTGCATCGGCCCGATCAAGCACACCGCGCCGATCCTCGTCGACGACCTCAAGTTCCTGATCGCCGAGACCGACCGGCCGGTGCGCGTGACGCTGCCGGGCCCGATGACGGTTTGCGACTCCACCGCCGACAGCTACTACGACGACGACAAGGCGATGGCCTTCGCCTGGGCCGACGCGATCAACAAGGAGGCGCGGTTGCTCGACGCGCTCGGACCGGCGGTGATCCAGTTCGACGAGCCGGTCTTCTCCCGCTACCCAGACCGGACCGAGGCCTGGGGCATCGAGGCCCTGGACCGCTGTGTCGAGGGCCTCGAGGCGACGACCTGCGTGCACATCTGCTACGGCTACCCACAGCCGGGCAAGCCGCGCCCGGTGCGCGACACCTATCCCGACCTCATCGCCATGCTGGAACATTCCAAGGTCGACCAACTAGCGCTGGAGTTCGAGGGTCCGGGGCTCGACCCCAAGGTGTTGAGCAAGTGTCCGTCGAAAACGGTCCTGTTCGGCTGCGTGTTCAACAGCGATGAGACCCACGAGACGGCCGAGCACGTTGCCCGCCGCCTGCTGGACGCCGCCGAGGTGCTAGGCCCGGAGAAGATCCAGGCCGCGCCCGACTGCGGCCTGGTGATGATGTCGCCCGAACGCGCCTTCGAGAAGCTGAAGATCATGGTCGAAGGCGCCCACCTGGCGCGCGCGCGGGTCTGAGGCTCAAGCGCAACGATAAAGGGCGCGGCCGTCGCCAGCCGCGCCCTTCCTGATTTCGGGTAACCCGATACTACGGAATCAGAACCGTCGAACCCGTGGTCTTGCGGCCTTCCAGGGCGCGGTGGGCCTTGGCGGCATCCTTCAGGGCGAAGCGCTGGTTGATTTCCAGCTTCACCTTGCCCGACGTCACCATGCGGAACAGCCGTCCGGCGGAAAGCTCCAGGTCCTTGCGCGTCGCCGTGTAGTCGACGAGCGACGGCCGGGTCAGGTAGAGCGAACCCTTGGCCGCCAGAATGCCGGGCGGGAACGAGTCGACCGCGCCCGAGGCGTTGCCGAACGACACCATCATCCCGCGCGGGCTCAGGCAATCGAGCGAGCCTTCCCAGGTGGACTTGCCGACGGAGTCGAACACCACCGGCACACCGGCCTTCTTGGTGATGCGCATGACTTCCTTCACGAAGTCCTTCTTGTTGTAGTCGATCACGTGCGTGAAGCCGTGCGCCTTGGCGAGCTTGCACTTCGCGGCGCCGCCGGCGGTGCCGATGCTGATCGCGCCGATCGCCTTCAGCCACTGACCGGCGATCAGGCCGACGCCGCCCGCCGCGGCGTGGAACAGCACCGGCGTACCCTTCTTCACCGGGAAGGTCCGGCACAACAGGTACTCGGTGGTCATGCCCTTGAGCATCATCGCCGCGCCCTGCTCGTCGCTGATCTTCGCCGGCAGCTTCACCAGCTTGTCGGCGTTCATCACCCGGGCCTCGGAATAGGCGCCCAGCGCGCCGCCGGCATAGGCCACGCGGTCGCCCGGCTTGACGTGCTTCACGCCGCGCCCGACCGCCTCGACCACGCCGGCCGCCTCTCCGCCCAGCGGGCTCGGCAGCGGCAGCGGGTACAGGCCCGAGCGGTGATAGGTCTCGATGTAGTTCAGGCCGATGGCGGTATGCCGGACCAGCGCTTCGCCGGCCTTCGGCTTGCCGAGCTCGACGTCGACATATTCCAGCACTTCCGGACCGCCGGTGCGCTTGAACTGGATCGCTTTGACTTTCATGCGTTCTCCCCGCGCGCCGTCACCGGCGCGCGTTCCTCCTCAAATCGGGTCCCTCAACCCAGGTTCTGCTTGAAGAAGTCCAGCGTCCGGCCGTTGGCCAGGTCGCAGTTCTTCTGATCGAAATGCTCGCCGCCGTAGCGGCAGAAGGCGTGGTCCATGCCCGGATAGGTGTGGATCGTGACCTTTGAATTGCCGCCCAGCCCGGCGGCGATGGCGGCTTGTGCTTCCTTCGGGCAGAAGCCGTCCTCCTCGGCGATGTGCAGCATGCAGGCGCCCTTCATGCCCGCCGCCTCGTCCAGCTTGCCCTCGATGCCGACGCCGTAATAGCCGACCGAGGCGTCCGCGTCGGTCCGGCAAGCGGTGAGGTAGGCGAGAAGGCCGCCCAGGCAGTAGCCGGTAGAGCCGATCTTGGCGCTGCCCATGCCGCGCAGGTGCGCGATGGTGGCGCCGATATCCTCGATACCCTTGTCGACGTCGAAACCCTGGTAGAGCGCGAAGGCCTGCTTCCACTCCTCTTCGGACTGATCGGTGATCTGGATGCCGGGCTGCTGGCGCCAGAACAGGTCCGGGCACAGCGCAACGTAGCCGGCCTCGGCGTACATGTCGGTGATCTGCCGCATCACAGCGTTCACGCCGAAGATCTCCTGGATCACCACCACGCCCGGGCCGCTGCCCGACGACGGGGTCGCGAGGTAGCCGCCGAAGGCGCCGTCCGCGCCCTTGATCTCGATATCCTGGCCGGCCATGTCCGTCCCTCCCTGTGGAATGCTTTCCGTCGACTCTAGCCGGCAGCCGCGGAATCGAAAAGAGTCGCCGGCAGGGCGCCTTCCAGCCGCAACAGCGCGGTCTTGGTCGTCAGCCCGCCATCGCCGGAATAGCCGCCCATGCCGTTGGCCGCGACGACGCGGTGGCACGGTATGATGATCGGGATCGGATTGGCGCCGCAGGCGGTGCCGACCGAGCGCGCCGTGCCGCCGACCGCGTCGCAGATCCAGCCGTAGGTCTCGGTCTGGCCGGCCGGGATCTCCAGCATCTTGCGCCAGACGGCTTTCTGGAAGTCGGTGCCGGCCGGATCGAGCGGCAGGTCGAAGTCGCCACGGTCTCCGTCGAAATAGGCCTCAAGCTGCTCCCGCGCCCTGACCAGCACCGGCGTTTCGTCCTGGTCGCGGCTCCAGCCCCAGTCGACCGAGACGATCTTGCCGTCTTCCTCGGAAACCGTGATGTCCCCGACCGGCGACGTCATCGACAGCTGCGGCATCAGCTCAATCCCTCCGGGTTCGCGACCATCTTCATCAGTGCGTCGGCGTCGGTCAGCGGCAGCGAGCATTGCGTGCCGACGCAGACATAGGCAGTTGGCTTGCCATCGACCTGGCCCTTCCCGGCGGCAGGATGACCGGGCGGCAGATCGGCGCCGGCCGCGATCGACTGCAGGATCCGGTTGGGTTGCGCCGCCCGTCCGACGGCGCGCAACGAGGTGCCATCGTCGCCGACCAGGACCACCTGCACCGCCCCGACCATCAGGTCGAAGCCGTTGAGGTAGCTGGTCATCGGGATGAAATTGCGACCCAGCTCCGGCGCGAAGGCGTCGAACAGCGCGTCTGCCCGCTCCCGGTAGGCGCTCTCGCCGGTCAGGTACCAGAGCCGGCTCAGGACCCCGGTCATCGTCCCGTTGCCGGCCGGTACCGCGTTGTCGTGACAGTGTCGCTGCCGGGTGATCAGGTCGGTGGCCTCGGCGTCGGCGACGAAGTATCCGCCGGCCTCGGCGTCCCAGAACCGCTCATCGAGCACGGCGACCCAGCGTTTCGCCGCCGCCAGCGCATCCTCGGCGCCGGTGATCTCGTAGAGCGCCAGCGCGCCGCGCGCCATGTTGGCGTAGTCGTCCAGCATGCCGCGATGCTGCGCCTTGCCGGCGCGGTAGCTGTGCAGCAGCCGCCCGTCCCGCTCCAACTTGTCGACCACTACGTCGAATGCCGCGCGTGCCTGGTCGATCCAGGGCGGCTCGCCGAACGCCAACCCGGCCTCGGCCATCGCGGCGATCATCAGGCCGTTCCAGTCGGCCAGCACCTTGTCGTCCCAGCCCGGCCGGATGCGTGGCTCTCGCGCCTCGAACATCTTGCGCCGCGCGACGGCCAGCTTGGCTTCCGTATCGCCGTCCAGCAGATCCAGGTGCGCCGACCGGTTCAGGATCGTGTGCCCTTCCCAGTTGCCGCCGGGCGAGACGTCGTAGACCTGCTTGAACAGCGAAGCGTCCGGCCCCAGGACGCGGTTCACCTCCAGCTCGCCCCAGACGTAGAACTTGCCCTCCTCGCCTTCCGAGTCGGCATCCAGCGTCGAGGCGAAGCCGCCGTCCGGCGCGATCATCTCGCGCAAGGTCCACGCGACGGTCTCACGGGCGCGCTCGGCGAACAGCGCGTCGCCCGTCGACTGCCACATCAGCGTCAGGACCGACAGCAGCTGGGCGTTGTCGTAAAGCATCTTTTCGAAATGCGGCACCAGCCACTTGTCGTCCGTGGCGTAGCGGGCGAAGCCGCCGCCCAGATGGTCGTAGATACCGCCCTGACACATGTGCCGCATGGTCAGCAGTACCGCGTCACGGCTCCGCTCGTCGCCGTTGCGCAACCAGGCCCGCCACATCGTCTCCAGCGCGTAGGCTTGCGGAAACTTCGGGGCATCGCCGATGCCGCCGGTGGCCGGATCGGTGAGCTCGGCCAGCTTGGCCGCCACCTGGTCGAGGATGCCGGTGTGGAGCTGAACGCCGCTCGGCGCCTCGGGATCCGGGCGCGCCATGCGGCCGAGTGCATCGGTCAGCGCGGCGGTATTCTTGGCGATGGTCTCCGGCTGCTCGCGGTAGACCTCGGCAACGCGGCGCAGGATATCGGGAAAGCCCGGTCTGCCGTAGCGCGCCTCGGGCGGAAAGTAGGTGCCGCCCCAGAACGGCTCGCCCTTCGGCGTCATGAACATGGTCAGTGGCCAGCCGCCCGGCTGCCCCATCAGTCCCAATGCGTTCATGTAGATGGCGTCGACGTCGGGGCGTTCCTCGCGGTCGACCTTGACGTTGACGAAGAGCTCATTCATCAAACCCGCGATGGCCGGGTTTTCGAAGCTCTCGTGCGCCATGACGTGGCACCAGTGGCACGCGGCATAGCCGATGGAGAGCAGGATCGGGCGGTTCGTGGCCGCGGCTTCGGCAAAGGCCTCCGGGCCCCAGGGCCGCCAATGCACCGGATTGTCTCGGTGCTGCAGCAGGTAGGGGCTGGTCTCGCCGTCGAGCTGGTTACGGGACATGCAGGTTTTCTGGAGCCGTTGCGATGAAGATTAAGGTGGATATCGACTGCACGCCACAGGAGGCCAGGAGTTTTTTCGGCCTGCCGGACCTCACGCCGGTGCACGATACGGTGGTCGCCGCGATGCAGGAGCGGATGAAGGCCGCGCTCGACAGCACCGACGCCGAGGCGTTGTTGAAGGCCTGGATGCCCCAGGGGCTCGACATGGCCGGGCAGATGGGTGCGCAGAGCCTCGAGGCGATGCAGAAGTTCTGGAGCGGTGCGATGGGCGCCGCCGCCGGTGCCGACAAGTCCAAGGGCTAAACCGGGCCCGGTTGGCGTGGATACGATCTTCGCCGCGGCGACTGGCGCCGGCGCGATATCCGTCATCCGTGTCTCCGGATCGGCTGCTCGGGAGGCCGTGGTCGCGCTCACTGGACGTGAACCGCCGCCGGCCAGACTCGCTGGACTCCGAAGCTTCATGGGCAACGATGGCGAGACTCTGGATCATGGTCTGGTGCTGTGGTTTCCCGCACCGGCGTCCTTCACCGGTGAGGATGTGGCCGAGTTCCACGGTCATGGCGGGCCTGCCGCTCAGGCGGCGCTGACCACGGCTCTGGGTGCCCTGCCCGGCCTCCGGCCTGCCGAACCGGGTGAGTTCAGTCGCCGGGCCTTTATCAACGGCAAGCTCGACCTCACCGCGGCCGAGGGGCTGGCCGACCTGGTCGCGGCCGAGACCGAAATGCAGCGGCGCCAGGCGCTGCGGCAGCTCGGCGGTGACTTCGCGGCGCGCGTGGAGCGTTGGCGATCGACCCTGGTCGACGCACTGGCCCGCGTGGAAGCCGCGATCGATTTCGCGGACGAGGATCTGCCACAAGGACTGGACGACGAGGGAAAGCGTCTCGTCGAAAGACTCCTACAAGATATAGATTCTGACCTCGCCGATGCACATCGCGGCGAGCGGCGCCGCTCGGGCATCGAGGTGGTGATCCTCGGTGCGCCCAATGTCGGGAAGTCAACTCTCCTCAACACGCTCGCTCGCCGGGACGCGGCCATCGTCTCCGCCACGGCGGGAACCACACGCGACCTCATTGAGGTGCATCTCGATCTGGCGGGGTATCCGGTCACCGTCGTCGATACGGCCGGACTTCGCGAGAGCGCGGACGATATCGAGCAGGAAGGTATCCGCCGCGCCCTGGCCCGAGCCGAGGACGCCGATCTCAAGGTACTGATGACCGTGCCCGGGGAACCGCCGCCGACGGGCGTGGATGGCGATGTGCTGGTGATCCTGAACAAGGTCGATACGCTGTCCGAGCCGGCCCCATCTGAGATTGGCGGTCGCCGCGTGTTGTCCGTGTCGCTGAAGAGTGGCGACGGCGTCGATGGGTTGCTGGAAGCACTGGCGGAGGCTGTCGCGATCCGGTTTCGGCTATCGGAGGCGGCTGGTCCGACTCGCGAACGGCACCGTGCCGCACTGGCTTTGTGTCGGGGCCATCTTGCGGCGGGTCTTGCGCTCGAGGAGCCGGAGTTGGTGGCGGCGGATCTACGCCAGGCGGCGCGGGCACTTGGACGGATCACGGGAATGGTCGACGTCGAGGACATCCTGGATCGCATTTTCGGCGATTTCTGTATCGGCAAGTAGCGGACTCCGTGTTTCACGTGAAACAGAGTCGGTAAGCCTTTGACTCGGGGTTGATGTCATGAGATCAAGTGGCATGCGGGGCTTTGAGGTCATCGTCGTAGGCGGCGGACACGCGGGTTGCGAGGCGGCGGCGGCGGCGGCACGCATGGGCGCCCGTACCTGCCTCATCACGCATAAGATCGAGACAATTGGCGCCATGTCCTGCAACCCGGCCATCGGCGGCTTGGGCAAGGGGCATCTGGTCCGTGAGGTCGACGCGCTCGACGGCCTGATGGGGCGTGTCGCGGATGAAGCGGGCATCCAGTTCCGCGTACTCAACAGGCGCAAAGGTCCCGCGGTTCGTGGGCCGCGCGCCCAGGCCGATCGAAAACGATACCGCCAAGGGATGCAGCGGGCGCTCTCCGCTCAGGAGAACCTGACCCTGATGGCAGGATCGGTCGATGACGTCACGGTGCCTTCGCGGGCACTATGCAGCTCGACCTCGAAGCGGGGCGGGAAGAGGAGT